>CAYVTN010000294.1:0-4075 GCA_964454395.1 uncultured bacterium
AGTTATTAATGGAGACGCAACATACATAAGGTTTTTAATGGTTTTAAGTCCGACAAACTCCTAGGGAGGTGGCTTAATGACCTTGATTTTAAAGATAATCCCTTACCTCACCTCTCCCAAGAGGAAAGGGATTTTTTATTAAGATTAAAAAATTCTGTTTTCGCAACAGGAAGCAGTTACAATTTGACAAGCTGAGTGATTAATATGAAGAAGTTATGGTTGTGGCCCTATAAGCGGCTTGAAAAATGGCGGGCTGTCCGTCCCTGTAAGGCAATAGCAGGAATGGTGGGCTTGAATTTGACGGTCTGGAGCCTGTACAAAATCATCATATTATTATCCTTGCTTGCGTCCCCTTTGCCCATTAACAAGTTGGAACACGATTACGGCACGGTTTATATGGATAGCCGGGGTGGCTTAATGCATATGGAGTTGTCGAATTCACGGACTTACCGGCTATTTACACCTCTTGAGGACATTTCGCCTTTTATTATTAAAGGCTTTTTAAACTATGAAGATCAATATTTCTTTTTTCACCAGGGAATTAATCCGGTGGCCGTGATCCAAGCCCTGGCTTTGAATTTAAAAAATGGAAAAATATTACGTGGCGGTTCCACCATTACCTTGCAACTGGCAAGGATGATGGAGCCTAAACCCCGAACCGTGGCGGCCAAAATTCGGGAAGCTTTCCGGGCCTTGCAATTGGAGGGCACTTATTCGAAAAAAAAATTATTGGAAATTTATTTAAACAGCGTTCCCATGGGTGGGAATATCATGGGGGTGGGTGCCGCAGCCTATCTTTATTTTGGGAAACCTGCGAGTGATTTGAGCCTGGCGGAAGCAGCCTTGTTGGTTGGTCTTCCCAAATCTCCCAATAATTACCGTCCTGACTTAAATCCAATTAAAGCCCAAAATCAGCGAAATCGGATACTGCGGCGACTTGCCGGCAAATTACACGTAAATCACGAAGATTTGAAAGAGGCTTTTCAAGCCAAGGTGCCCGCCCGGCGGCTTCCGAATCCGTTGCGCTATCCTTTTTGGATCCTGAGAGATTCCACCGCGTCCCGCCGTCCGGTACGGAAATATTCCGTCGACCCGCATCTTCAGGAATTTTGTGAAGAAAAATTGGCGGAGGCACACCTTGGACTGGAAAAATTAAACATTCATAACGGCGCCTTGATGGTGGTGGATAACCGGTCAATGAAAGTCTTGGCTTACCTTGGCAGCGCTGATTTTTATGATAAAAATGGAGGACAGATAAACGGCGGCGCTATTTTACGTTCGCCCGGTTCTCTGCTAAAACCTTTTTTATATGCCCGGGCCATTGAAACCGGCATGATTACACCGCGGCGGATGGTTTATGATATTCCAAAGGATTATGACGGATATAAACCTGCCAATTATAACAGGCAATCACAAGGGCCCATTGCCGCGGAAGACGCCCTGCTGAATTCATTGAATAATCCCGCGGTTGCTTTGGAAGCCGCACTTGGCGCCCAAGGATTAACCGGGCTCCTGCAACGATCCCATTTAATAGGGGATAGAATAGAACGCACTGATCCGGGATTGGCCATTGTGCTTGGCGCCATGCCTTTGAATTTGGAAGAATTGATGAAATTGTATTGTATGCTGGCCAATCAGGGAAGACTGAAAGATTTGGTCTATTACGAAGACGGAAAAAAACACACCAGTGAAGGGATTCGGTTATTGTCAAAAGAGTCGACTTTTTTGATTTCGGAAATTCTTGCCAAACAATTAAGGCCGGATTTGCCCCAGACATGGGAATTCACCGCAAATCGCGGCAAGGTGGCCTATAAAACAGGCACGTCTTTCGGTCTGCGGGATGCCTGGACCATCGGGTATACACCCCATTATACCGTAGGTGTTTGGCTGGGCAATGTTGATGCCCAAGGCTCAAGCGCCTTGGTTGGTGCCAAGGCTGCAGCGCCGATAATGATTGATATTATGAATGAACTCACGCGCTATGACGACGAATGGTATGAAAAGCCGTCTGGTGTGGCTATTCGTAAGGTCTGTTCGCTTAGCGGGGAAAAAGCAGGGCTATTCTGCGGCCATACCAGGGATGACTATTATATCCCCGGCATCAGCAGTGAAAATGTTTGTTCAGTTCATCGAGCCATCATGATTGAGAAAGCCAGCGGAATGGAAGTTACACCCTCATGCATGATCAAATCCAGCGATGCCTACGAGCAAAAGGTCATCATCCAATGGCCCCCTGATGTGGCGAGTTTCTTAAGACAACACGGCAGAAATGCTGGGACAAGGCCTTTGCTGCACCCTGATTGCAACATGAACCAAGAGGAAGGGTTGAAAATAGAAAAGCCGATTAATAAGGGCTTTTATAAACTCACCGCGGCATTATCTGATAAGCAGCAGCGTATTCCGTTGCAGGTGGTCAGCTGTACGGACAGTCCCGTGGCCTGGTATTTGGACGGATTATTTGTCGGGGCCTGCCATCCCGATAAGGTATTATTTATTACACCGGCTCCCGGCATTCAACATTTGACCGCGATTAATCAAATGGGCCAGACGGATGCCATTACCTTTACGGTAAAACGATGATAAGAAATTTCGGGTTGCTCACCGCCATTGTTTGCCTCGCGACAAGCGGCTGCTTTTCCAAGACACCATTAATTAAAATTAAACTTTTCTGCCGGGAACAGTTACAGACCATAATGATCTCTTCCCCTTCGGGAATAACCCTGAGCGGTCAAAATCAACGGGTGCGATTAAATGATGTGCGGAAATATACGCCGCTCAAACTTACTTGGACGCCATCCGGGGTTGAGGGTTATGCCGGCAACAAGGTAATCCCCATAGCGGATGATACGCGTATATTTCCAAATGACAGGGACACCCCGTTGATAATTGGCCATCCCCGGCAGCCACCCCGGCCTTATAAGGGTGAGCTGTACGTTTTTCATGATAAAAATGCCCTCACGGCCGTTAATGTAATTAAAATTGATGATTATGTGAGTGCTGTGGTGAGTCAGGAAATGCCGGTGACCTGGCCCCTGCAAGCATTGAAAGCACAAGCTGTCGTCTCCAGAACTTATGCCTTGAAAAATAGAAGCAAGCATGCCCGCGAAACTCATTACCAGTTTTGCGATCTGGCTCATTGTCAGGTTTATAAAGGATGTATGGAGGTTACTCCCAAGGTGAATAAAGCCGTGGCCGAAACAAGAGATCAAGTGGTGTACTACCATAACCATTTGATGAACACGCTTTTTCATAGCACTTGCGGGGGCATGACCGTCAGTAATCGGGAAATTTGGGATGGCACGGCGGACACGGGCTTGGTAAGTGTTGCGGATCAGGAGCAAGGAATAAATTGGTGCGCTGATTCTCCCTATAGTCATTGGGGAATTATGATAACCAGGGCAAAGTTAACCACGGTATTGAGAAATTCGCAAGCCTCTATTACCGACAACATATATGATTTGGTCATAACTGATAGTACATCCCATGGCCGGGTAAAAAAAATAACCTATAAATTCAAAGGAAATAGTTACGCCCTTAGCGGTGAGAAATTTTATAGCCAGTGGGGCCAATCATTAGGATGGCATCAATTGAAGAGCACTTGGTTTGACGTTAAGGAAAAAAACTCCATGTTTTATTTTAACGGCCACGGTCTTGGTCATGGCATTGGCTTTTGCCAATGGGGTGCCAAAGGCCGGGCGGAAAAAGGATGGGATTATGGACAGATTATTCTGGCCTATTTTCCAAAGGGCAGGATAAAAACCTATCACCATAAAAAAGACGGTTTTTAAAGAGGAATTAAATGACGTGGTGACATTAACCGGGTATGCTGTTGAAACGTGATATCCGGGCGGGAAATAAGGGATGGGGCCCGGAGTAAGCTTATAAGCTTAATGAAAATAAAAAAAACTGGAAGGAAATTAGGATTCGCTGGTCTAACCAAACATGGCCAGACAAAAACGATTAAACATACCAGGTGCAATCCATCACATCATCACGCGCGGTTTAAATGGGATGGCACTATTCAAAGATGATCGTGATCGACGAGAATTTCTGGAACGATTATCATTTGCTCTAG
>CAYVTN010000295.1:0-4074 GCA_964454395.1 uncultured bacterium
CGGGACGGCCTTGTACCTTTTCACCGGGAATCATTGGTGGATCTCAAGACCTTGACCAAGGTGGCCGCTTCAGATCCCATGGTGTTAAGCGGACCGGATGCCTCCCGGGTTTATGCGCTCTTGCAAAATGATTGTCCTGATCTTAGTTTGGCTCCGGCTGGCCGACATTGGCCCCAAGCCTCTCATTTAATCAACTTGGCCCGGCCCGGCCTGGCCACAGGCGGTGTCCCTTACACTGATATTGATCCTCTCTATTTACGCAAAACCCAAGCTGAAGAAATGAGGGAAAGGCATTTTTAAAAACGGTTCCATAGCTGCAGGCAACCGATACTATGTTGGCAAGATATGCGCAGCCATAGGGGCACGGCATCCCGACATTCACGGGACAGGTGCCGTCTTTTTTTTGTGAGAAAGCGCACTACTCAGGTCTCTTGCGTATCCAAGGTGCGCTATCTACGCTCAATATGTTCGAAAGGACCTGAGTAGTTACGAAAGCGCACCAATTAAATGAAGGATTCGCCATGTGTCAGGCCGATCACGCCCGTTTAACTATCAATAAAATGCAACCCAGCGACATTGACAGCGTGCTTTGGGTGGAAGAAAGTTCCTTTCGTACTCCTTGGTCCAGAAAACTTTTTGAAGAAGAATTTAAGAATCCCGAACTAAGTCATTATTTTGTGGCCAGGGTTGACAATCATGTGGTGGGGTATATGGGCTTTTGGCTGATTCAGGATGAAGCGCACATTACCAATTTGGCCGTGCATCCTGGATTTAGGCGTCATCACATCGGTGAGCAATTACTTCAAACTGTTATGGCCTACGCCTACCAATGGGGTGCCAGGCGGGCAACCCTGGAAGTGCGCATAAGTAATGAGCCGGCTAAAAAGTTGTACCAAAAATATGGCTTTGCCAACATTGCCATCAGAAAAAGCTATTACAATGACAACAAGGAAGATGCCCTGATTATGTGGTTAAATGACATGTCCTATTTTTCAGCCGATGAATAGGAGGGCCGCCAATAAAAATGGGCAATGGGTCTTGACTAATTTAAAGGCAGGTGTTAAAGTTTCTATGATGGCCTTGGGCCTAAAAATCCTATTATAGGAGGATGGCGGACAGGTATGCCAGTTCAAGGAAAAGTTAAATGGTTCAACAACGCAAAAGGGTTTGGTTTTTTGGAACGGGAAGGTGAAAGGGACGTCTTTGTACATTATTCTTCCATTTCAGGCGAAGGCTTTAAAACCTTGACACCTGGTGAAACTGTGATGTTTGAGATTATCGAAAGCCCGAAAGGTCCTCAAGCATCTAATGTTTCAAAGTCCGAACAAGCCTAAGGAAATTAACCTCATCCACCCATAATGTAGTATAAAGCATGCCGGATAGTACAGCTGTCCGGCATTTTTGTATCCAAAACATTTGAGGTGCTAAAATGAAAAGGTTACATCAAACAATAATAGGGCTTTTGGTGGTTACGGGATTGACCATGGGCAGCGTCCAAGGGAGAACCAAGACCAACACCAAGATGATTTTTTTAAACCAGCCGGTGGTTATGCATATAACAGCACCCAAACCGGAACAGGCCGGGGCTGCACGGCAGGCCTGTTGGCAGGAACTGAAGGGTATTGAAAACCATTTTTCTTCAACCATTCAGGGCAGCAGGGTCAATCAGCTCAATCAATATGCCGCGCGCAAGCCGGTGGTAGTTGACCATAAAACTATGCAGCTTTTAACCTGGGCTAAGTCGCTCGCCGGGCTGAGCCAAGGTCATTTCGATGTGACCACAGCTGCCTATCTTTGGCATTATGGCTTCGGCCAAGGTGTTTACCATGTGCCTGGTCAACTGGCCCTGGATCAACTCAAACCCTTGGTGGGAAGCCGATTGATCATGCTGGACCAAAAGGATCAGGTGGTATTGTTTAAACGCAGCGGCGTGCAGGTAACGCTCGATCCGCTTTTGGTCAATTATGCTTTTGTCCGGCTCAATGATGTTTTGAAAAAAAATCACGTCCGCTCAGCGGCCATCACCATTGGCCAGAATTTATTAGCTTTTGGCAGCCCGCCCAAGGCCGGAGCCTGGCAACATCAACTCCATGCCACCTGGAAACCGGCTCAACTTCTGCCCACTCTTGCAGTGGCCAAAGGGCAGGTGCTGGTAGCTGATACGTACAGCAATTCCTTTGAGGAGGATGGCCACCATTACCATGAGGTAGTGAATCCTCTCACCGGCCAGCCTTACGATTATAGTAAAATGGCCGTGCTCTACAGTCCTTCGTTAAAAAAGGTTGCCATCATACCAGCCGTGTTATTAGCCGAAAAACCGGAAGCGGCGGTGGCTCTGGTGGACAAGACGCCCGGCCTGGCCTGCTTGATTGTGGATGCCCGGAATAAGCTTATTCAATCCAAACGCTGGCCATCTGATTGGCAGATCCGCCATTAGGCCAATGCGCCCGGTCCAAACAGGCATGGCCGCCCGAAATTTGACAATCCCTTGACCAGCCCCGGGCTTTTTGTTACACTATGGCCTCTTTTTTCTTGCCTTTTCAAAGCATACCTGACGATGCTGGGTAAAATTCATTGCTAAGGAAACCGGAATTTCATGATCGAACGTTATACTTCAAATGAAATGTTACAACTGTGGTCGGAAGAAAGCAAACTCCAGTCCTGGCTGGAGGTGGAGCTGGCTGTGGCCAAAGCCCAGGCTGATTTGGGCATTATTCCTCAGGCGGCTTATGCAACCATGCATAAAAAGGCCAAGATTAATCCTCAGCGGGCCGCTGAGATTGAGAAAATCACCAATCATGACATTATTGCCTTTGTGTCTTCCACTGCCGAATCGATCGGACCGGCAGGCCGTTATTTACATTTTGGGTGCACGTCCACTGATATTGTGGACACGGCCCAATCCCTGCGTTTGCGCCGCGCTTCCGGCCTCATTGATGCCCAGTTCAAACGTCTGCAAAAAATTGTCAAACAGCAGGCCCGCAAGCACCGCATGACCGTGATGGTGGGCCGTTCCCATGGGGTCCATGCCGAGCCCATTACCTTTGGTTTGAAACTAGCCGTGTTCATGGCCGAGTTGCAGCGCCAACAGGAGCGTTGGCAACGGGCGCGAAAAATGGTGGAGGTGGGCATGCTCTCCGGCGCAGTGGGCACCTACGCCAATCAGGATCCCCGGGTGGAAGCCAAGGTGTGCAAGGCCCTCAAGCTCGAGCCGGAAGTGCCCTCCACGCAGGTGGTCTCCCGCGATCGCCATGCCGAGTATTTGTGCGCTCTGGCTCAACTGGCCGGAACATTGGAAAATATGGCCGTCGAAATCCGCCACCTGCACCGCACCGAAGTCAGGGAAGTAGAAGAGTATTTTGCCAAAGGCCAAAAAGGATCTTCGGCCATGCCGCACAAGAAAAATCCCATTATCTGTGAACGTATTACCGGCCTGGCCCGGGTCATGCGCGGTTATGCCATGGCGGCTCTGGAAAATATGGCCCTTTGGCATGAGCGGGACATCTCCCATTCTTCAGTGGAGCGCATGATCCTGCCCGATGCCACGGCCACCATGGAGTATATGCTTAAACTGACGGCCAATGTCTTTGAAAACATGGTCGTCCATAAGGACCATATGAAAGCCAACTTGAATCTGACCTTCGGACTTATTCATTCCCAACAGGTGCTTTTAACCCTGGTTAAAAAAGGCCTGTCCCGCGATGAGGCCTATAAGCATGTTCAGCGCCTGGCCATGCAGGCCTGGGAGGAAAAAACGCCCCTTAAAACCCTGGTCATGGAAGATCAAGCCCTCAATCGATATTTATCGTCGAAAGACCTGGAAGAATGTTTTGATTTGAGCTATCATACCAAGCATATTGATAAGATTTTTAAAAAGCTTGGGTTTTAGTTTGGCAAGACAGAAAATGAAGCCATGGTTTTAGCAGGAATTCAACCTGTTGAACCCCCCTTCAAAAGACAACAGGCGGTGCTTATAATGGCCAAGACAGCAACAGCACAGAATTGGAAAATAGAAGTTTTTGTAACCTTAAAACCCAGCGTTCAGGACCCGCAAGGCGCGACCATTGAACGGGA
>CAYVTN010000296.1:0-4058 GCA_964454395.1 uncultured bacterium
GCGTTGGTCCCGTATCCTCTGACCAGGTTCTACCTGCAGAATCAGGCGGACACTAATTATCGCAGCGATGTGGACCAGATCAATGACATTGCCTCCCAAATCCGGGACATCAACATCAAGATCAACCAATCGGAAGGCGTGGATACGCAGCCCAATGACCTGCTGGACAAAAGGGACAAGCTGCTGCGCGATTTGTCCAAACTGGTCAATTTCAGCGGCAATGAGATGAGCAACGGCCTGTATGCCATCACCATCAACGGCCACACCCTGGTGCAGGACGAGAAGTTCATTCCCGTCAATGTGGTCAACGATCCGCTCAACAATAATTTTGCCCAGGCGGTATGGTCCGATGACGGCAGCACGGTGGGGGTGTCCAGCGGCGATATGCAGGGCCTGGTGGAAATGAGGGACGTCAACCTGCCCGTATATCGCGGGGCCCTGGACAGCATTGCCCAGGGGCTCATCAACACGGTCAATCCTCTGCAGAACGCCGGCTATGCCCTGAATGCCGCCGCACCGTCGGGTCTGGATTTCTTTACCGGCACCGGCTTGGCCGACATTGATGTCAATGCGGCCATCTTGGCTGATCCCACCCAGATTGCGGCCGCCACCAATGCCTCGGCGCCCGGGGACGGCTCCAATGCCCTGGCCATTGCCCAGTTGAAAGATGCGGACACCATGGCCGCCGGCACCCAAACCATCGGGGAGTATTACCAGGCCTTCCTGAATCAGATCGGCCTGGACAGTGCCGATGCCCAAAGCAACCAGGATACCCAGACCAAGCTGGTGCAGAGTTTCGAAAATTTGCAGGAGTCCACGTCGGGCGTTAATCTCGACGAAGAAATGACCGATATGATGAAATACCAGCAAGGCTATCAAGCCGCCATCCGCGTGGTGACCTCCATGGACGAAATGATCGACACCGTGGTCAACCGCATGGGGGTTGTTGGACGGTAAATTTCAATAACCTAGGCTAAGCGAGGTGAAGGACATGCGCGTCACCGGCAATATGATGTCCAACGAAATCATTCAAAATCTCAATATTGATCTGGCGCGGCTGGCGAACGCCAATGAAGAGGTCTCCACGGGCAAAAGGATCAACCGGCCATCCGACGATCCTCAGGGCACGCAGCAGGTAGTCAATATCAATGAAGCCCTGGCCGGCATTGACCAGTACCAGCGCAACGCCAGTTTTGTCACCAACTGGACCGATGCTTCCGAAGGCGCCTTAAGCGGCGTGGGCACGGCGTTGCAACGGGCCAACACCCTGGCCATACGGGCGGCCAATGACGTGACCTTGAACCAGCAGGAAAAAGACACCATTGCCGACGAAGTCAATTCCATTCTGGAGCAGTTGGTGAGCGCCGGCAATACCAGGCTGGAAGGTAAGAGTATTTTTGGCGGCTATCAGACTTCGGGTGACGCCTTTACCACCACCGTGGTGGGCGGGGAAATCACGGCTGTAACCTATAGCGGGGACAGCGGCGTGGATCAGGTGGAGATTGACCAGGGGCTGGTGGTCAACAAAAACGTGACCGGTGATAATGTCTTTCAACCGGGTGCGGGGGTTGATGTTTTCCAAGCTTTGATTGACTTGCGCGACAACCTAAGGGCTAACAACACGGCCGGCATCAGCGCCGGGATCACCAATACCGATCAGGCTCATCAGCAAGTGGTGGAGCAGGTGTCCATGCTGGGCAACAAGACCAACACGCTGGAAATGGCCGGTGAGAACATCAGCGCCAAAAAAACGGGGCTGGTCAAGCTTAACAGCAGCCTGGCCGACGCGGATATGCCCGATGCGATCGTGCGTCTGCAAACCGCCCAGAACGTGCTCGACTCAGCCCTGCAGTCCAGCGCCCGCATTCTGCAGCAGCAGACCTTGGCGGATTTTTTAGGTTAAGACCGTAATCTGATTCTGTGTCAGCAAGGTCTGGCCATGTGCCGTAGATAGGGTAGAGGCGGGTTTGAAACCCGCCCTTACGGGAAATCTTGGGCACGGATTCAAAAGTGGCTTTGCCGCAACTTAAACGATTTATCCGCCGCCGGTCGTGGCGGGGATCATCAATCAGGTAAGGGGAGGAAAAGCGGTGGTAAAAATTAATTCAAGGCATTTTGGTGAACTGGACATCGAGGAGGAAAAGATCATTCATTTTCCCAAAGGAATCATCGGTTTTCCCGAGGCTAAACAATTCTGTCTGTTCAGCATGCCCGAGATCGAGCCCTATCAATGGCTCCAGAGCGTGGACCAGCAGGACTTGGCATTTGTGGTGGTGCCCATATTGATGATTAAACCGGACTACAAGCTTTTCATGACCAAGGCGGACCATTTGGCGCTGGGGTTTGAAAAGGAGGAAATGCCCCTGCTTTTGGGCATCGTGGTCATTCCCGAGGATCCGCACAAAGCCACCGTGAATCTGTTGGCGCCCGTAGCCATCAATGAGGAGAAGCGTCTGGCCGGGCAGGTGGTGAATGAATGCCGGGAATACAAGACCCGCCATATTATCAAGGAAGAACTTATGTCGAATGCCAGGGAGGGCAAAGATCATGTTGGTGTTGACGAGAAAGAAAAATCAGTCGTTGAAAGTCGGGGATGAGATAGAAATCCGGGTGCTGGAAATCAACGGGGAACAGGTCCGTTTGGGGATCAGCGCTCCGGTTTCAGTGCGGGTTTTGCGCAAGGAGTTGTACACGGACATCCATCATCAGAATGTCCAGGCAGCATCCGTGCAAAGCCTGGAAAGTCTCCATCAGGTCAAGCCCGGGCAGGTCAAGGGCGAAGACCGTTGACGATACGGCCATTATCATTCAGCCGAAGGATAAGTTAATGGCCTTATCCGCAAAATGCAGAGGGAGGCTGCATCAGCGGCGGAATGAATGGGGTATATTGGCAAGGATGCCAAAAACACTATCAAGGAGGATAGAACAATGGGATTTGCAATCAATCACAATGTACCGTCAGTAGCAGCTTTGGGAGCCTTGGACAAGACCACCACCGCTATCGGCAAGTCTTTGTCCAAACTTTCCACCGGTTTGCGCATCGTGAAATCAGGCGATGACGCTTCCGGGTTGGTCATCAGCGAGCGCATGCGTGCGCAGATCAACGGGCTTAATACCGCGAAATTGAACGCCCAGGAAGGCATCAACATGCTCTCCACTGCGGAAGGGGTGCTGAATGAAGTTCACAGCATTCTGCAACGCATGAACACCCTGGCCGTGCGCGCCGACAACACCGTCACCATTGCGCCCGGGTCAACCGAGCTGCAGGCCTTGCAGGATGAAAATGACGCTTTGGTTCAGGAAATCGACCGTATTGCCGGGTATGCGCAGTTCAACGGCGTGACCCTGCTCGACGGTTCGCTGAGCGGCAACCTGCAGGTAGGTCCAAGCGCGGGTGCGGCCAACGTTATTGCCACCACCTTGGGTGCTGTGGATTCCACCACGCTGGGCGTCAATGCCCTGACGTTGGGCGACGGCGGCGCCGCCATCACGTCGATCACCGCGGCCATTGAAACCCTGGGATCCAATCGCGGCGACCTGGGTGTGGCCATGAACCGGCTGGAGCACACCATCACCAACCTCGACACCATGATCGAAAACACAACCGCCTCGGAAAGCCAGATCCGCGATGTGGATATGGCGGCCGAAATCTCCAACTTCACACGACTCCAGATTCTGCAACAGTCGGGAACCTCCATGCTTGCCCAAGCTAACGCACAGCCACAAGCCGTGCTTAGCCTGCTACGCGGTTAACCCATTGCCCCATCAAAAAAGCCGGTCCGGTCAATTCGGACCGGCTTTTTTTTATGCGTGCCCGGTTTGGATCCTGTGTCAGCAGGGTCTACCCCTGTTTTACGGCGTAGGGGCACGGCATGCCGTGGCCCCCCTACACATGCTGCGGATAGCACGCAAAGTAAGGGGCGTTGGCACCCTTAATTCGGGTATCAATGACAATACGCCCCTAGGAGCCTGTCGGACTTTTTTGTTTGATGATATGGTATAAGGGGGATCAAACCATATATTGCCAACAGGCGGGAGCAACACTACCCATCGCTAAA
>CAYVTN010000297.1:0-220 GCA_964454395.1 uncultured bacterium
CGGGCACAGGGAGGATGGAGGTGAGGGATTATCTTTAAAATCAAAGGCTTTTCCCGCTCACCCTGCCTCTCCCCCAACAAACATTGGGGGAGAGGAGACGGAGAAAACACCCTTTCCGCAACAAGAACCAGTTACGACTTCTGCCCTTCATAGTGTTTCCAACTCATTTATATTTAACATATTTCTTATTCCCCGGATCATCGGGCCAGGGATGTTTGGG
>CAYVTN010000297.1:320-4057 GCA_964454395.1 uncultured bacterium
TCCCAAAAATTGGCCAGATCGCGGGTCAGCTGGATGGTGCGGTTGGCCGGGCTCACGGTATCGGGCAGCGAATTTTAGTGGAAGGCATTGCTGCATTACGATGCGAGGTGTCAGCTCATCCGTCATAAGCCAGGAGCCCTTAAGCGGAGATGATTAATTTTTCATTAATACTTCAATGGTGTCGGCACAAAAATCTTGATCATGCGGCCAGAAAATGGATCGGCCGCGTACTTTCACTTGGCGAAAATATTGGACGTCCCTCAGCTCACTAAAAATGCCTTTGTCAAGAAACGGGGTAACATCGAATATTCCCTGCTTGCCATTATCCAGCTTAATTGCCAGAGCATGATTTTCAATTGGTGTGGCCTCGATGATCTTTGTCATGACCTTATCTCCATCCTCTATTTTAACGGATCAATGCTAAATACTTTTTGCCCGGAAACCGCCAGTTTCCAGTCAGCCAGCAATTCTTCCTTATGAATTTCTATCCATGCCCCAACGAGTTTCTGCTGCTTGACGGGCAAATCACCTTCGATCATGACGGCGTCATCAATGGAAAAAATTCCTTCACATTCGGCATATTCCGCATGAAAATGGGGTGAATGGTGTTTTTGATTGTCGAAAAAATATAGGTAGATAATAATGCCGTAGAACATCGAAATTGAAGGCATGAATTTTGACTCCCGTTGGCGTTTGGGATTATTTCCTTTCAAAAATATCATATTCGTTAAGACACTTCAATATTATTTGGTGCTTGTTGCGGAAAGGTCATTTCGGGTCTCGTGACACCGTCACCCCGTCATCCCGCATACGCGGGACAAGTTGATTTTAGCCGGGGTCCAGAATAAAGTTTTTTAAAATAGTTGGATTCCGGCTACAAGCATGCCGGAATGATGAGATGGTTTAATCTGCGTTGGATAAAAATGTGTTTCCGCAATAGAAACTATTTAAATTACCTGTGCTGGCAATACGAACATGTCCAATATGGCTTCCCTTGCTGGATTTTTTAAAAAAAAACAAGGGGATAGTTATAAAATAAGAAAACGCAGCTTAGAGTCTGTACCCGAATTATCTACGTTTTTTGTGCTGCGGATGCGTCCCAATTATATCTATTTATCCGGTCGGGATAGATAATCCGGGTTTACAGAATTTTATCCAGCTTGGCGGGGTTAGAACTATTTATATTTAACATATTTCTTATTCCCCGGATCATCGGGCCAGGGATGTTTGGGGTATTTGGCTTCGAATTGCTTCTTAATTCCCGGGTAAGTGGTCTCCCAAAAATTGGCCAGATCGCGGGTCAGCTGGATGGTGCGGTTGGCCGGGCTCAGGATGTCCAGCATAAGCGGCTGGTCGGCCACCGTGGGTGTGGTCCGGCAGCCGAAAAACTCCTGCACGCGCGCCGACAATTTAGGCACTTCGCCACTGGTGTAATTCACCATTTTTTTGAAACCTGCCGGCAGGCGGAGGATGTCCGGGGCCAGCTCATTGAGCCTAGCCAAATGGGCCTCGCCCAGGTAGAGTTTCAAGCCATGAAGCAAGTTTTGCTCATTCCAAACCTCAGTGCCGTTCCATCGTCCTGCAGGCAGAAGCCATTGAGCGGCATTGGCTAATAAGTGTTCATCATCAAAAGCAGGCCAGTCTTTGACTTGCCCTGATTTTTCGAGAAACCGGCAGCGGGCCAGAAAATTTTCAGAAACCGCATTCCAGGGCAGTTGCTCCAGACCTTTTTCCCGCATCCGGGCCAGCGCTTTGTCCTGGAGCACCGGCTTGTCCGGCAAAGCGCCGGGCTGATCTTTAAGCGCAATGGCGCCGATCTTCAATTCCGACTTGCATTTGGGCGTCCATCCTTTCCAACTGATGCTCCAGAACACTTGTGGCGTAACGGCCGTATGGGCCAGGATATCCTTCTGGGCAATAGGCGCAGCGGAAAAGACCCTGGCATTTTGTTCCCCGCCGTCCAGATCGGCAATGACGACAAACTCTTCTCTTGCCATCGTTCCTTTGAGCAAAGCCCCCCGGCCGGAGGCCAGCAGGCAGCGTGATGTGGCCGGATCATCGATCCGGGTGCGCTTGGCCAGCCGGTCGGGATAGGCCGACAAGAGCACATTCCCGGCAGCTTCGGGTCTGAGGGTGATCGCCTGGGGTGACCCGACGGTTCCGCCCAGCGTGCGGTAAAGGCGGCGGCATTCTTCCCAGAGTTTTTTAAAGGAGGGCTGGTGCGGTTGCCCGCGCCCCTGAGCCCATGCTTTAACATCATCGAGCAGGTCGCGAAAATCGGCATGTTGCCGTGAGGAAAATTCATCGCTTTCCAGCAGGGCGGCCGTGACCACGGCCGTGTCCGCCAAGGCGGAGGTCTGGAAAGTCAGGATCATCCGGGCCAGCCGGGGATGAAGGGCAAAGCGGCTGGTCTTGCGTCCCAGGGGCGTAATCTCGCCCGATGCATCAAGCAGGCCCAGGTTTTTTAATAATCCCACGGCTTGGCTGTAAGACGCCGGTGGCGGCGGGGTGAGCCAGGTAAGCTTTTCGGCCCGGGCGCCCCAGGCCGCAATATGCAAAGCCAGGGGTGCAAGGTCGGCTTCGAGGATTTCAGGCAAGGCAAATGGTTCGTGGAAATCGGATGCTTGCCACCACCGCAAACACAGTCCCGGTCCCAGCCGTCCGGCCCGGCCCTTGCGTTGTTCGGCCGACGCCATGCTGATGGGTAGCGTATCCCAATGATCCATGCCGGTGCGGGGCCTAAACCGTACCCTTCGTTCCAACCCCATATCCACCACGGCCTTGACGCCGGGAATGGTCAGGCTGGTTTCAGCCACATTGGTGGACAGGATAATGCGCCTGCCATGGGCCCGGTCGGGATCAAGCACGATCTGTTGTTCCTGCGGCGGCATTTGGCCGTGTAACAAATGAAGCGCCACGCCCAAGGCGGCGCATGGCTTGGCCAGCAAGGCCCGGGCCTGGTGCATCTCATAGTAACCCGGCAAAAAGCATAGCACGGTGGCCGAGGCGGCACTACCCAACTGCTGCAGGGCTTCCTGACAAAGCCTGGCAGCACCTTGCCACGATTTTTCTTGCTGGGACAAAGGCGGCCGGTAGCTGACTTCAACCGGGTGGCTGGGGGCCTCGACTTCAATTAGTGGAAAGTCAGGAAAAACGTTTAATAGTTCCCGGGAAGGCAGGGTGGCGGAAAGCAGGGCAATGGCCAGATCAGGACGCTGCTTTTTCCGGACAGCCCACGCAAGCGTCAGCCCCAAGTCGCCTTGCAGGCTGCGGGTGTGGAATTCGTCAAACAACAGGGTGCCGTAACCGTCAAGGGATTTGTGGTGCTGCAGCATCTGAATTAAAACACCCTCGGTGATAACCTCCAGCCGCGTGTTGGGGCAGACCATGGTTTCGAGACGGGTGCGCAGCCCTACGGTTTGACCGGTTTTTTCGCCAAGCAGCAGGCTGATGCGGTTGGCCGCGGCCCGTGCGGCCAGGCGGCGAGGTTCAAGAAGCAGGATTTTTTGATCTTTGAATTCAGGCCGCGACAGCAGGGCCCAGGGCAGCATGGTGGTCTTGCCCGCGCCGGGCGCGGCCGAGAGCAACAACAGCTTTTTTTGGATAAAGGTGGTGAGAATCTGGTCCAGATAGGGAGAAATGGGGAGTGCTTGGTCATGCTTGCTCATAAGGCCTCTGCGTGATGATCAAGGATATTGCCAGCTATAATTACACTTTCCACCAATCCTGTCAATGTG
>CAYVTN010000298.1:0-4040 GCA_964454395.1 uncultured bacterium
GATCTCCATCACCATTATGGAGTTCAGAAATGATTTCTCTTAAGGGGTCTTGAGCCTCTTCACTCGAGAAGTAGAAGCTGGCGGCAAGCCAGACTTCATCCCCATCGTACCAGTAACCGAGTTGTTTCGAGAATAATTGGGATCTCGGCCCATTATGTACCCATGGATCACCGAAGTTGACGGTGAACTTGACCGAGTGACTGCCTGATCTTGCAAAATCATTTGAGATCACGATATTGGCGGGGTCCGCCGTGAAACTATTCCATTCATCAAGGTCGGCTTGAACTTCAAAGTGATCAACAATCGTCATCTGATCCCCCGGCCCCGCAGGCACCGTCGGCCCCGTTGGTCCTGTCGGCCCCACCGGACCTTCCGGACCAGTACAAGCACTCAACGCCATCATGCCCAAAACCGCCAATCCCAAAATCACCGCCTTTTTCAATTTCATGCCCTCGTCCCCTTTTCTCTAAAATTTTTATTATTGCAGCTTTGGGATTATAATAATCCAACTTGGAGCCGCAAGTTCTTCGACAGCTGGAAAGTGCAACTAAAATGGCAACGTCTCAAGCCCTTTGAGAATTTCGCCGCCATGATCGAGCGTCACTGGGATGGCATCGCTGCCTATTGCCATCCAGACAACAAGGTTTCTCTCGTGTTCATGGAAGGCCTCAACAACAAGATCCGGTTGATCCAGCGCCGGGCCTTCGGGATCAAAGACTTGCATTACTTGAAGCTAAAGGTACTCACGTCGTTCATACAAGACCAGCGAGGCCTAAAATCGTGTACAAAAAGTGGTAAGAACCCCTATTTATTAATACATTTCAGGAAGGTTGAAAGTTCCGAAAAAATTTAAAAAAAGTGCCGGTAAAGAAGGGTAGCGCAGAATGATTAAGCAATGGAAATAGGGCACGTAGTTAGATAATAAGATATTGTCAAAATGATAAAAATACAGTAAAGAAAAAGTATGCCAAGACAAGGACGAATCAACATAGCAGGTGGGATATACCATGTAATTCAACACTGAATTTCCTAGGGTGTGACCCACTCTCAACATCTTGAAATGTTTTTAACGAAGCGAGAATAAAGCAAGTTGAGCAAGTTATCCTTTGTTATAATAATTCCAAGCACGACTTTAAGCAAAAAAGCTTCAGCAAGGAGGGATGATGATTGCAAAAGTTAAGCTCGAATCAATTCACCGCAAATCAACATCCCATCCGGTCGTATTGCAAAAGAAATCAGCAGAAGCGGTTAAGCCGATAGCCTATCTTTCGCGGGCATCGTGCTGTCCATGTGATGGCTCATGTCCGAACTGCAGTCCTCAATTCACTGACCCCCGGCCGCCGGCCGGTTATCGTCAATGCGAGACCGAAGCCGATCAAGCTGCAAGGGCCATTGCGGCCAACCAACCCATCCCCATTCATATGCAGGCTCCCCGGTCGGCATTGGTTATGCCCGGTTTCAACCAGGATGGCAATGATCGGCAGCATGCCGATAGGATGGAAACAACACAAACACCGGAGGCGTTTAAACCCGCAGGTGCGGGAAATCCGCTGCCAAAAGACACAAGAGATTTTTTTGAAGAAAAATTCCAACATTCACTGGCTCATGTGCGTATTCATGACTACAGCCAGGCCGCCTTTTTGGCCAAGCAGCAACAAGCCGACGCCTACACGATTGGCCAACACATTGTTTTCGACCAAAATCAATATGCACCGCACACAACCGGCGGCCGCCGTTTACTGGCGCATGAAATCGCCCATGTAATTCAACAAGGCGGTTCGGCTCGGTCCTCGCGTTTAATTCAGCGGCAATACACGGTCAAAGCTGCCAGTCAAATCGTCAAGCAAGTCAATCCTCAGCCCAGCCCGCCCAAAGTGACTTTCTCACGGGTCATACCTGCATTATTAGGCATACCGCTGTTTATTATCAGTCAAATTTTCAATTATCCGAAATTGGATGCTCAATTATTGAAGACTTTGCAAATTGATCAGCTTGTTTTAGGTCCGTTTCGAGCCTGGCTAGGTAAAAAAACGGTTATCATGGACGACCGGAATCAACAGGAAATCAAGCAACCCAGGCGGCACTTGAACAATTTGGTAAAAGTTGAAGAACCTTTCCAGCGGAAAACAGTGATCAGGCATCAACGGTTTATTAATAAGATATTAAAAGTTAAGCCGCAAAGCACCTGGCAGGATCTCAGCCGCTATGTTTTTGGTTTTTCCAAAGCTCCCCAAAAAAACATCGGCGCTGAAACCAGAATGTTCTTATCAGGTAGCGGCCGTTATGCCTGGATGGATTGGGCCACCATTGGAGAAATAACACCGCGGCCGTTAAAAAAACCGTTTTATGAATGGGCGGCGTTACTGCATGAAGGTCATCACAGCGCCACGGCTAAAAACGCCTTTACCAACCAGGCGGCCAAAGAGGTTATGGATTTGAAAAACATGGTATTAAACAGACCCAATCAGCAATTTCAACCCAGTGATCCAGTGAAAATCAATGATATGAAAAGCAAATTGCGGCTCATCCAAGATCCGGCGAAGGTGTTCGTATTTATTAAAAGCCATCCCCTGTTGGCGCTCGATACCAGAATGCTGGGGGGCAAAATACAGTCGCTTTATCAAAAATGGAAAAACTTTTTCAGTCAAACCATCAACTATGCCAAAGAAGAACTGGCGGCCTATTGCATTTCATGGCAAGCCATCAGAAACGCAATCAGCTTCATTAAGCAGGCATTGGCGGGTCCTAAAAAAAGAGGACGAAAGCAGTGGCCATAGGCTTAAGGTCGGTTTCAATCCCGCGAAAACCAGTGCAGCCACTTTTTTCGTCACTATTTTACGGAAGAGACTTATAAGCAGGCCGCCGGGCCCAAAGAACTTTATATTGTTCCTGGTGCAACAAAAGGGAAATGGGGCACGTAGTTGGATAATAAGATACTGAAAAAATGATAAAAATTCAGCGGCGATTTCGCAAAGCTAAATCGCTGGCTCCCCGGGCTGGACTGCGTCCCATCGCTTGGCTCTCCCTAGGGGGCCAGCCCCCTAAGGGCGTTCGCCTGAAGAGGAGAAAACCTATCAGGCTCACTGTCACCCCGATTAAATGGAGTTGACCATGTATTTTCCATGTACTGCAACATTTGCTGTGCTCATTAAGGAACTAGGTATTGTAGGTATGTTAAAGTCGAGTTTAATCATGCTTTCAACAACAATAATCGTTGCAGGTTTAATGAATATCGTTATTTAAAATATGGTTAGAAAAAACTTGGGAGGGATAAAATGAATAGAACTCGAAGCACACTTTTAGTAATAGACGGCATCATCAACTTGCTGTTGGGCATATTGCTGCTTTTGTTTCCCTTGGGTATGGATACAGTATTGGGAGTGCCACACGTAAACACCGCTTTTTATCCAAGTATTTTAGGTGCAGTGCTTTTTGGTATCGGGATTGCGCTATTGCTGGAATGCTTTAACAAAAGTAAAAATATAAGTGGGCTAGGTGTTGAAGGTGCTATTGCTATTAACCTCGCAGGTGCAATAACACTAGCGATATGGCTGCTTGTTCATCCGTTTAATATCCCACTAAGGGGATTTATAATACTATGGTCTATTGTTGTGTTGGTTTTAGGGATTGGAGGAGTGGAAATAATAATGGATAAGAGCAAGAGAGATAAAAAAAACGGGGAACATATGTATTGAATATATGTACAGAGACGGTATTCACCTGACACCCGCCTGTAGCTGGGGCAGTTGTTAGGCTGCCTCTTGCTTGGATGTTTTAGCAGGTTTTGTAATCTTTGGCAATCCCTCCTTGAAAACTTGATACGGCGTTCTACCCTTCATATTGCGGCCATGATGTGTACTTTCATAATTGTAGCGATGCATAATAAAGGGGACGGAGTCATCTAATGATTCCTGAGAAGTAAGTGCCCTTTTAAAAATCTAAAACGACAGTTATTCACCTATTCACCGTAAAAATAAAATCCGGTTCTAGGAGCCTGTCGGACTTAAAATCATTAAAAACCTTATGTATGTTGCGTCTCC
>CAYVTN010000299.1:0-4039 GCA_964454395.1 uncultured bacterium
CCCCTGGCTCTCGTCCGCACTGCTTGTATTCCCAGCAATTGGTATGCATGACCTTACCTCAACTTATGATGACCACATTTGGAATGCCTCTCTATGTCGGAATAGTTTTTTCATCATTAATAAAGTCCTTTTAAAAAATCTTGGGCATCACTCTCTTCTACCCCCTTTTATTTTAACAGCCATTAATTTTATGCGCAATAAAAATTCACCTCTGGGAAGGCTTATAAGGGATTAAAATCGGATCAGTGGAGGCAGGAACAAAACAGCCAACACCCCCGCGGCGATGGCTAGGGCATATGGAAAAGGCGTGGCTGTTGTTGCCGGTTCCACAGCCAAGGCAGGCAGCATCAGTGATCGCAGCAAACGCCCGGTAGCTTTCAAGGTGGCCCATAGCCTTCCTTTAAATACAAGAACAACCAATGCCATGAAGCCCCCGGCCAGGGCTGCATATAAAGCAACATTGACGATCATCATGGCCCCCATCACCGACCCGACCGCAGCCAATAATTTAACATCACCGGCACCCATTCCACCCAGCCAAAAAAAAGGGAAAAAGATCAGGCCACCACATAATAATCCCAATGCCCCATAGCCAAGACCGGGAAAACCGTAGGCCGCTGCATTCACGATCAGACCCAAGGCCATTACCGGAAAGGTCAGCCAGTTGTAAATCTTTCTGAACTTAAGGTCCGTCAATACCGCTATCAGGCAGGAAACAAAAATAACCGTGATTTTAAGCGCTTCCATCATTCTAAAAGATTACTTCAGATCCATTTCCGTATCCAATTTATTGCCCGCCTTTTCAAACCAGGAGGCAATCTTGGCGCCAAAACTTTTAACCACCACTACCGCCACCAGAGCGATGACGGCAATAATCAGGATATACTCCACCAAGCCTTGGGCCTGTTCTTCTTCCAACAAACGCTTCATGCTTTTCATCTTCCCTCCTAGCCGGCAGAGCCGGAATAAAAAATCTGTCTCATGCAAAGGCGTCCCTTTCGTATAACATCTTCAACCCGCCATGAAAACAGCAGGCGTTTTAATGGATTTTCGCCAATATAACCAATAACCAATCACGCTGTCGTCCCCGGAGAAAAATCCCATTAGAGTCCGTATCTGGATGATCTGCGGTTTTTGCATAGATAATCCAGATATACAGAATCTTATCCAGCTCCGCTGGGTTAGACAAGCTCTGAAGATTAAGGAAGGGTTCACAATTGACCTGATTTTCATCTCACTATATAATACCTTCATCCTCATGATCAAGCATTTTCAGGAGCCTGTCCGTGAAATCACCTCTTTCCCCCGCAGCCAGGATCAGTTTGGCCATTGCCCTGGCGGCCTTTATTTTACAATGGCTGGTGCTGGGCTATCTCAGTGCACTGGCCTCCCGCCAAATGACCCGCATCGAACTGCAGTCCCAAACCCAGATTATCCGTGATCTGGCGGTCCAACTGGACCGCGCTCTGACTCAAGGAGATGATTTGGCTGCGTTGGCAATCATTAATTCGGACAAGAAGAATTTCCCCCAGCTTCAGACACTCATGGTTTTTGACCGGCAAGGCCAGATTAAGTTACACAGCACGCCCGGCATGATGGGCAAGCATACCAACGCTCCCCCATTGACCTCCGCCGGCCTGACCCTCGAATCGGTTAAGATTTCGCACCGCCCTGCCACCAGGATCACCTTGCCTCTTCCGGATCACAACACTTTTTACCTGCGCGCTGATTTTGATAAAACGCGGAGCCAGCTTAGGCTCCAGGCTTTTCATATTCGTTTTTTTCTTCTTATCCTGCTCACCTCGGCCGGTTTAGGAGCCCTGTCTTTATGGTTGTTAAAAAACTACGTCCTCATCAATCCCCTAAAAAAATCGCTTTCCCTCGCAAATCGCCAAACCACTGTGCATGCCCTGGCTGATTTGGCCATGACACCGGCGACCTTGCTCATTATTGATCAGGAAAACAAAATCCTGGCCATCAACAACCGGCTCTGGGAAGGGCGTGACTTAACCGCTGACAAGTTCCTGGGCCTGCATTTACTGCAAACCCCCCTGCATCCCTCGGTGATGCAGGCCGTTCAAAGAGCTGCCCAAACCCCGGATCAGCCCCATATCGCCACCTTGTCCTTGCTGGGGCAAAAACCGACTCACGTGATAACTTGGGTTTGTTATCCCCCCACAGGCGCCTGGCAAATCATGATCGGCCGGACCTCGTGAAAAACCTGCTTCAACAAGAAGATGGCCAGGCGCTGGTTGAACTGGCCGCGGCAATGTTTTTATTCTATGTGGCGGTGATCGGTATTGTGCAGGTTACCCTGTTGGCCTCTGGTTGGATCAATGTTCATTACTTGGCGCGGCGGGCGGCCTGGCACGGCAGTTACTACAACCATCTCAATGACCGCTTCGGCACAAGCGCCTTTGGCCCCATTTCCTCACAACTAAAGCGCCTCGGCGCCAATGAGCCTTTGGACCTGCCCCAAAAAATCAGCGGCAGTAGGAAAACCGGTTTTGTTTATGAAGCCCATTACCGGGTCAAGGCAATTGGGTATTTTAAACTTGTCTGGCCCAAAGGATACAAACTACTGAGTGCCCGGTCCATGGTGGTGGCTTATCCCTTTGGCACCAAAAGCGGTCATCCCTTGATGGACCGGAACGCCAAACAGCATCCCCGCCCCCTGAGCAGCCTTCTGCGCGCCTTGGTACAAAAACTAAATATTGATCCTGCAAAGGAATCCTTTTAAGCGGGCAGAGCCGGCTTGGAATTTGCATTTCCAACATGTACATTTTTTTGTAGATAACTCAACTTTAGCAAATTTTCCAAAGTTGAGTAGATAATTCACGGTATCCCAGCATTCGCGGGACAGGTGCCGTGCCCCTGCACATGCCAGGCAATACGCCCATACGGAAAAACGATTTCCGGTTTGGCTGACTTGGAGTCTGTGTCAGCACTATCTACGCATGCTACGCAGCCGGAGGCTTAAATTTCATTTGCCGTAAGCCCCTATTCATATAAAACAGTAAAAAGTTCATCGCATTGGCATCAAGAAAGACAAAAAATATGGCAAGAGTCAGCTCTGGGCTTTTTTGGTGCCTTGGTGGTCTTTTTTATTCAGGCTTTGCCGGTGAACCAAGCCCGCATTTTTTTCCACCAAGACCTGTAGCGGGCAGCCTGATACATTTGCCAGCGCTGATCAAAAACATCGACCAGCGCCGGCACCTGCCACTCATCCAGGAGTCTGTTTAGTTGAATGGTCTGGCTGACTTCGCGGCGGCAATCAGGACATTGCTCCAAATGGCGGGAAAAGGCCTTCCTGGCTTGGGGAGACAATTTTTTCTCAAGGTAGTCTTCAATGTGTTCGCGACATAATTTACAATCCATGCTTATTCCCCGCTCAGATAAGGTTGCAGTTTAATACGGCATTTGGCGCGGGCGCAATATAGCATGGCTTGAACCTCGTCCTGGGGCCGTCGCAAAATGGTGCTGATATCCTGCGGCGTTCTTTTCTCCCAGTGATCCAGGATCAATACCATGCGCTCCTGTGCCCCCAATTCAGCAATCGCTTTTCTAAGCATACTGTTGACTTCACCAGCGCCGCCCGGCATCGCCGCAACTGGTGTTGGAAAGTCCTGCTGGCAGCCCCTGTGATCGGCGCCGGATCTACTTTTGCTCCGACCTTTGTGTAGGGACAATTCTTTTTTCAAACATACTTGGCAAAAATGCCTCCAAAGGACAAGCTCCTGGTCCTGGACGGCAGAGCTTCTCCCTAGATGAACCTGCTCATAGGTCTCCAGCACTGCATCCTGCGCCATGGAGCCGGACTGGAAAAAACGGTAGGCTGCATTGAGCAGCGCTTCTCTGGTCCTAACCATCAAGGCGTCGACCGCCTGATTGCCGGCGGTTTGTTGGGGGGCTGCAGCCTGCTTTCGAGAATTATGCGCATGGGACTGGTTCATGAGCTATGGTCCTGATTGAGTGATATTTCGTAACTAGTTCCTGTTGCGGAAATAGGTTGTGATCTTACCCTCGGGCGGTCGTCGGT
>CAYVTN010000300.1:0-4037 GCA_964454395.1 uncultured bacterium
TATTGCACTAACCTGCTTTTTGGCCCGAAAAAGCAAATTTGCTAAAGTTGAGTTAATTATCCAAATGCTTTGAAACTGGTCAGCCGAAACGATGGGCTGACCAGTTTCGTTGCGGGGGTAATTCAGTGGTAGAATGTCAGCCTTCCAAGCTGAACGTCGCGGGTTCGATCCCCGTCCCCCGCTCCAAATAATTCATTGACCACCTTCTTTATTGCTATGCTTGACCATCCAACCTTTATCTAACAAGCTGCTGAAAAACCCGGTGGCTGAAGTCTATCCCGCCTGGGTTTCGCATGCGTTGAGGGTACCATTCGCCGGTTGACGCAGGGCGGCGGCTGTTTTATAGTGAACACTCATTCATTTCTTATATCCAGCCCGGATTGGACTGGAGGTTGATTCCGCTTTTGATCCATGCGATGGTAAGGAGCTGTTGATGGATTAAAGCCGTATAGTGGAGGCAAGGCATGACGTCAGAGTCGCTGTTTATGAACATTAAAAAGATAATTGTAGAGGAGCTGAAATTAAACAAGACACCGGAAAGCATTGCCGATCATGACAATCTGTTCGGCGGCGGCCTGGGTCTGGATTCAGTGGATATTCTGACCCTGGTAACAGCTATTGAGGAAAAATTTGACCTGAGCATTGCTGATGAGGAAGTACAGCGTTTGAACTCAGTGGCTGATATTGCCGCTTTTGTGGAAAGCAAGAAAAACTAAGGGGCTGCTGAAAAACGCTTATAAAGGTTGTACGAAGGGCCAAGCCACCAGGTTTCGCGGCAGCCTGAGGATCTCTTGATTATTTGTTATACGCTTCCGCCATCTGGCTGCGGCCAGTTTGGGTTTCGCGTTAAAAAAACGGCCGCTTGCAGCACGGAGAAAAGGCGAAGTGTCCGGGGACTGATGTCAGATAACTCAACTTTGGCAAATTTGCCAAAGTTGGACAAGATAAGATACGCTGGTCAAGTCTCGGGATAACTCATTGAGGATTGGTCTTATGTCTGCTTACACACCTGTGGTCATCACCGGCCTGGGAGCCATCAATGGCTTGGGTCATGACTGCACCGGTTTTTGGGAAGCCCTGGTCGCCGGTCATTCCGCAGTCGCACCTGTTCGTGCCTTTGACAGTACGGCTTGGCGTACCCATTTGGGCTGTGAAGTAAAGGAGCCTTTGCCCGAAGCCGGGCAAAGGGACCGGGCATTTAACTTGGTCGCAGCCGCAGCCCGCGAAGCTCTGAACCAGGCCCGTCTGACCAAGCCTCCACTACGTACGGGGACGGCTTTGGGCTCGCTCCTGGCCGGTATCAACAGCCTGGAAAAGGGATTGCAAACACAGGTCGGCCGGCAACAAGACATTGATGTCTCGCCTTTTTATCCGGACTTTCTGATGACCGGCCTCTCCAGGTTTTTAGCCTCCTGGTTGAATCTCCAGGGACCGGTGGTGACGTCGGGCATTGCCTGTGCGGCTTCAGCCGCGGCTATCAGCCGTGCCGCCGACCTGATCCGCCTGGGACATGCCGATGTCATGGTGGCCGGTGGGGCGGAATCTTTCAATCAGATTACTTTTTCCGGATTTAACGCCATTCGTTCGGCTGCGGCCAACCGCTGCAGTCCTTTTTCCAAAGGACGTGAAGGACTGGTGATCGGGGAAGGGGCGGGAATTTTAATTTTGGAAAGCCTAGATCATGCCCGGTCACGGGGCGCCGAACCGCTGGCTGTGCTGCTCGGCTCAGGCCTGGCCGAAGACGCTTATCACATCACCTCTCCTGAACCGGAAGGCAATGGTGCGGCACGGGCCATGCAAGCTGCGCTTCAAGACGCAGGGCTGCAGCCCAAGGATATTGATTATATCAATGCCCATGGTACGGGCACATCCCAGAATGACAAGATGGAGACTTTGGCCATTAAACATGTTTTTGGGGAAAAAGCCAAAAGCCTGCCGGTTTCTTCGATCAAAGCGGCCATCGGTCATTGCATGGGCGCAGCCGGTGCTTTGGAAGCCGTGGCCTCGGTGTTGACCCTAAGGCATCAGATGGCGCCGCCCACCTTGAATTTTCAACCTGGTGATGAAGATTGCGATTTGGATTATGTTCCTGGCCACGCCCGGCCTTTGACCATGAAAACCGTGCTTTCCAATTCGTTTGGATTTGGGGGCAATGATGCCTGTCTGATATTCGGTCATGTGGACTGGCTCAGGGAGGAACAGGCATGAAACCCGCCGGCAAGGCCATTATCCAGGCGGAAGCCCTGCATGCGCGGGGCCAGAATATGCAGCACCTGTGGGACACCCTGCTTAAAGGTCAACGCCCGGCATCTTTCATCCTGGGCCCGCTGGAACAGGTGGCGCTCATCACGGAAGAACGGGTGCGCCGTATGGACCGCATAACCCAGATACTCACCTTGTGCATCAAGCCTATGATCACGCGTCTGGCGGGGTCTTTGGCCATTGAGCCTGAAACCATCGGCATGTGTACCAGCACCAACTTCGGTATTTTCAACAGCATCATGGAATTTATGATCCGGGTTTTTAAATCCGGGCCGGGACGCGCCAATCCCATGGACTATCCCAATACGGCTTTTAATGCCGGCAGTGGTTATGCATGCATTGAAAGCCGGCTCAAGGGGTACAACAATACCATAGGGGAAATCGGGGCTTTGGGTGAAGCCTATGATGCCCTGGCGCTAAATCGCGCGCGCTTCATGGTGGCCGCCGGTGTGGAAGAAGCCGCGACTTACCAACGTCATCTGGTTGAAGGCCGGTCCCCGGCCTGGCCGCAGTCCGAAGGCGCCGCCGCACTGGTCTTGTCTTCCGATCCAAAGGCCCGGCCCCTGGCCTGGCATTTGGGATATACTTCCCACTATGCCAAACCGCTGCCCAATGACCTGGGCCCGGGACTGGATACGGCGCTGATGTCCCTGCTGGAACGCCTTCACTTGACGCGGGATCATATTGACGGCGTGGTGTTGTCCACCAGCAGCCATCCTCTTGAGATACATCAACGGTCGTTCGAGCAATCGTTTGGCAAGTCTTGGTCCGATCTGCCGGTTTTCCATTTGGAAAGCGCGCTTGGCCTGATGGGCGGCGCTTCGGAAGCCATGGCTGCGGTGATGGCCATCCAAATCCTGAGTGAGTCCACCTGGCCCGGTCAACCTTCCATCTCCGGAAGTCCTTATCATCATCCTGAAACGACGCAAACTTTTGACGGTAAGGTGATATTGATCGTGGTCACCGATCCCTGGGGCTTGACCATGATCCATCTGCTGGCCAAGGAGTAGGCATGCCATGAAGGTCCGGTTTTATTTGGCCAAAGGCGCCGTCCTGGTCTTGTTGGGTTTGATGAAGTTGGTTCCCCATGGGCTGTGTTTGTCCATGGGAAGGTGTTTGGGGGGCTTGCTGTTCAAGCTTATGAAAAGCCGGGCTCAAGTGGCGCTGGACAATTTGGAGATGATCTATGGCCGGCAATTAAATCTTCAGCAACGGTACGCCTTGGCCTCCAACAACTTCAGACATTTGGGTGCGGGGGCCTTGGAACTTTTATACCTGGCGGCCAAACCCCATCGCTTGGATCATCTGGTTCACATGGAAGGTGGGCAGCATTTGACCCGGGCTCTGGCCCAAGGCAAGGGGGTTGTGCTATTTTCAGGACATTTAGGCAATTTTTATGTGTTGGCCGCGGCCCTCGGCCGCTATCATAATGTCAAATTTTTATACCGCCGCCCTTCCCAACCTTGGGTGGCAAACCTGTATGATTGGCTGTTGGGAAGGCTTGGGCTTCAAACCATTGCCGACAATCCCCGCCACCTGTGCGCCTATCATGCCTACGCTCATCTCAGGAAGCAAGGCGTGTTGGGCGTGCTCATCGACCAGGTGGAAACCGGCGGTTTGGTGGTGGATTTTATGGGACAGCCGGCCGGTTCGAGTCTGGGCGCGGGGAATATGGTCCTGAAAAGCCATGCTGCCCTGGTGCCGTCCTATTGTTACCGTGAAGCCAAAGGCACGCTGAAAGTGGTTTTAGAACCGGCGATGGAGGTGCCCGCGGA
>CAYVTN010000301.1:0-4021 GCA_964454395.1 uncultured bacterium
TGCCCCGGTTGAGGTTTCAGCGCCGCTGGCCGATCTGCAAAGCCAAATGATTGAGGCCATCAACGTCGAGCGTGAGGCAAACGGCCTGCCGCCTTATCAAGCCGATGAGCAATTGACGGCCATTGCCACAGCCTATGCCCAGGATATGGTCGACGGGGGTGAGGCTTTTGCCGCGGTCGTGGAGAAAGTGCGTGTCCTGCGGCCGCGGGTCAGGATCCTTTTTTCCGTAGACAGCCTGGATGCGCTCCACCAGGGCGGACGGATCGGCAAGGCCCAAGCACTGATGGGAAAGCTGCTGGGCATCAAACCACTGCTCACCATGGAAAAGGCTTCCGGTGAAATTGAAGTGCTGGGAAAAGTCTTGTCCACCGAAGCCGCCCGTAAGGCCATGGTGGCTGCTGTTCGCAACCATATCGCCCAGCAGGGCATTCAGCAAGGGATTGCCCTTATCTATGCGGGGGTAAAATCCTACCATGATAAACTGGAAGCCGCCCTGCTGCCCCTGCTCAGGGAAGCGGGGGTGAGCGACCGGCTCCAAAGCGCACGGATAGGGCCGGTGGTGGGCGCCCATCTGGGTCCCGACGGCTGGGGTGTTATTTTGTGTTAAACCTCTAAAGGCGATTCGCAACATGGCCGAACCTATGGTCAACACCCGTGATCCAGGGAGACTCCTATGAAAAAGAAAATTCTGATTGTTGACGATGAGAAAGACATCCGCAGTCTGATAGAGAAAATATTGGGTGAAGGCGCTTATGATATCTTTCAAGCCAAAGACGGACAAGATATGTTTGATTTTCTCAAAGACAACAAACCCGATCTTATCCTGCTGGATGTCATGATGCCCGGCATCAATGGTTATGACATTTGCCACATGCTGAAACGCAATCCCGAGACCTCCACCATTCCGGTGGTCATGCTGACCGTGCTCAGCGGTCCTCAAGATGCCTCCAAAGGCATGGCCATGGGCGCTTCGGCTTACCTGACCAAACCTTTTGATCCCGATGATCTGGGCTATGAAATTGAAAACATTCTAAATGCCAATAATAATGACCACGCCTGAAGTTCATCTGCCAACTTGGCCATAACACCTTGACGATTTTAGAATTCCCGGTAAAATAAGGCTACCTTTTGGACTGCCCTGATGACCCTAACCTTTTCGTTGCATAATACTCCGCAGCGTGCTGCGAAGAAATTTGCTTCAGCCATGGGCCGTCGTGGCTGATCAGCCCGTCCACTCAGTCCGGCTAAGGATGTTAATACCATGCCCTTTAGCAGTAAAAAACAAATAACGCCAGCCGGCTATCTTGGCCGCATGGCCGGCGCGATAGTCAATCTGGGGTTGATGGCCTTGACAGCCTTGAGCCTTTCGGGATGCGCTCCGGCCGGCCGGGAAGCCAAAATCCTGCTGCGCTATCAGTTCATGCCCGGCCAGACTTATCGTGTGACCACTTCTTACCAAATCTTCAGCGGGCTGGAAAAGGTTCATGGCCATCGCCGGTTTGCCCGGGAAGAAAACAACCTTGCCGTCAAAGCTACTTATCAAGTGCGGGCGTCGACGCTTAGTGATCACGACTATAAAATTGAATTTACATTGCAGCGTTTACGTTTGAATCATGACGGCAAAGGCCGCTGCCGCCTGGAAATGGGGCCCCAAGGAGGGATGCTTTACTGGTATGATGACGAATGGACCTTGGCCGAGTATTTGGGGCCTGATCTGTATCAGAACTATACCAAACTGATGGCCCAACCGCTGGCGGTCATCGTCATCGACCGGCAGGGGCACCAACTGGTCCAGGATGAGGCCAAAACCGTCCGTACGGAAATTCATCTGGACTTACTGGAATTACTCAGCCGCAACCGCGTCATTGGCAAGAGGATCATCAAGGCCTTTAAAGTGCCCCCGCTTTTAATGGCGGTGTTTCCCCTTCGTGAGGTCGGTCCGGGCGATCGCTGGGACAGTTTGAATGGCCGGCCTGATCAGGCGCCACCTTCCGAAGACAGTCCGGCCAATACTTTCTTTTACCGCCAACGCCGCCAGGATGTCGCACTGATTGATTACGGCAGCACCATGGATTTTACGGGCGATGAATTAACCAAACTCCAGCAAAGCCTGGACATGGCTTCATTAAATAAAATGACATTTCAAAAAGGGCGTTATAAAATAAAAGGCGCGGTTCAATTTGATTTTAAAAAAGGACTGCCGCTTCAAGGAACGATGCACACGGACAAAGCTTATCAATTTCATGTGGGCGAAGAGCAATGGTCTTCCAGGGAAGAAGAGACCTATCAGGTGAGCTTGACCACCGAATAAGGAAGGTTCTGCGCCGGCAAGGAGACGGGCATGAAAGCAACGTTGCGGCTTTGGGCCGCCATCAGTATCGTGACGCTTTGGGCTGGTCCGGGAATGGCCACACCGACGGTTACGCCCACGGAAACCGTTAAGGTGCGTGTCACCCTTAACCGGAACCGCATCAATCCCCTGGATCAGGAAAAGGTGGCCATCCTGGGCTTGCAGCCTAAATATGAGCAGACCACCATTACCATTTATAACCAGGAAGGCTACCTGGTGCGCAGCTTATGGAGCCGGCGCGTACCTCTGCCCCAGGAAGAAGCAGTGTGGGACGGTAAAAACAACAGCGGTCAGGTGGTGTCCAGCGGCGTCTATGTAGTGGTCATTAACGGCAAAACCCTGAAAAAACGGCTTCGAATTGCCGTGATTAAATAAGAGGACGGGTTTCATGAGCAAACGCAATTTGGGAGACTGGGACAAAGCCTTGCGGCTGTTTGTGGTGGCCGTGACCGCGGTACCTATCTTTTCCCGTACCTCCCGGGATGCCCTGACCTGGGCCGGCCTGCTGCTGCTGGCTTATTTGTTGGTGACCAGCTTGGCAGGCCACTGCTTTATTTATGATCTGTTTAACTTCAGCACCCACGATGATCATCAGCAACGGAGGCCATTCTGAGAGGCCGGCCGTTGACATTGCCGCGGTGAGAAGGGAGCAAGATCATTATTACTTCGATCAGCCAAGCCATCAACGTGGTTTTTTTCCTGATCATCGGGCTGCTGGTATATTCGAGGGGCAGAAAAAATCCCATTAATATTACGTTCACCTTGTTTTGCTTTTTTATTGCCCTATGGGTGGGCATTGGGTTTGTCTGGCGCCTGCAGATCGCCCACCATATCATGCCCGTGCTGACCCACCGGATGGGTGTGGCCAGTTCCACCATGGTCATTGCCAATTTAATGAGTTTTACCTCTTATTTTCCAGTTCCTTCCAAAAGCCTCAGCCGCCGTTTTACTATTCTCAACTATGCCATTGCCCTGAGCATTGTTTTGGCGGCGTTCAGCCCCTGGTGTGTGGTGGGGGGCCGTTTCGATCACGGTGAGTATGTGCCCGAACTGGGGCCGGTCTATTTACTCTTCGTGGCCTATGTTTTCGGCGGGGCCACTCATGTTATTTATAATTTGGCCGCCAAATACCGAAGGTTGCAATTAAATTTGGAAAAGCAAAAGGTCAAATACGTGGTGGCAGGCATTAGTATTACCTTGGTCTTTGTCATGTTTTTCATGTTTATTCTGCCCAGCCTGGGACTGAGGCAGTTTTTCTTTATCGGGCAGATCGCGCCGATCATCACCGTTTGTTTTACGGCTTATGCCATCATTCGTTACCACGCGCTGGACATTTCCGCTTTTTCCATGACGGTCATGCTTTGGAGCCTGAACGCCGTGTTGCTGCTGGGACTGATTTTTCTCACCATGGTGGCGGGACGAGTGCTGATCAAAACCGATGATCCCTACAGTCTTACCCTGCTGGCCTCGGTGGCGCTCCTGGTCTGTTGGGGATACACCAAAAGTGTCAAACCCCTGTTGGATCACCTGCTGCGGCGCAAGGCCCTAAACATGAACCGTATCCTGGAAGAATTCAGCCGCTCCCTGAATCAGCTTAAACCAATGTTGGAGCTGACTGCGGATATTGAACGCTTTATGAAGCAAAGTCTGGGCGTGGAGGAGGTCAGTTTG
>CAYVTN010000302.1:0-4017 GCA_964454395.1 uncultured bacterium
GCGTACCATCTGCGGTGTGTGTAGGGGCACGGCGCGCCGTGCCCCTGCGGTTTACATTATCTGCGCATCCGTAGAGACGCCATGCATGGCGTCTCTACGGATGCGCAGATTTAGGGTATAATACACCATATCTCCCCCGGAAGGTGCCGACATGAAACCTTTGACCTTTTTGGTTGCCAGTTTTATGCTTGCCCTTACCTTGGCAGGAACCGCCTTTTTAAGGGCCCGCGCTGAAACACCCCCTTCTTCCTCTTTTCAAAAAGTCATCTATATTCCCGTCAACACGGAAGTCCAATACGGTTTGTCGGGCTTCATCAAACGCGCCCTTGCCGAAGCCAAGGAAAACCAGGCCAATGCCATTATTCTGGGTATTGATACCTTTGGCGGCCGGGTAGATTCCGCCCTGGATATTGTCAATAATATTAATGACAGCGGCATTCCGGTGACGGCCTATGTGCTGGACAAAGCCTGGTCGGCCGGGGCCATGATTGCCCTGGGCTGCAAGGCGATCTATATGAAGCCGGGCAGTTCCATCGGGTCAGCCACCCCGGTCTCCGGTGGTGGCCCTACGGGTAAAACCAAAGCGCTGGGTGAAAAATATGTGTCCGCTATTCGCGCCAAATTCCGCTCCATTGCCGAAAAAAACGGCTATCCGCCCAACCTGGCGGCGGCCATGGTTGACAGGGACATGGAAGTCAAGGAAGTGGTCGTGGGCAAGGAAAAACGCTATTTGACGGACGATGAAATTGACTTGCTTAAAAACCAGGGCAAGAAAATAAAAATCGGGCCGGTGATTACCGAAAAAGGCAAACTTTTAAATTTGACCGCCGACCAGGCGGTGGACGTGGGGCTGGCCAAGGGCCTGGAACCGAACATGAATGGTTTGCTCGCGGCCATGGGCCTGCCCGGCGCCAAAGTAATTAATGAAAAAAGAAACTGGGCCGAACATTTCGCCAGCTTTATCACAGGCAGCATGATGAGCGGCCTGCTCCTGCTGGTGGGCCTGGTGGCCTTATATACGGAGTTGACCCATCCGGGTTTTGGCTGGGCCGGGGTGATCGGCCTGGTTTGCCTGGGCTTGCTGTTTTGGGGAAAATATGTGGTCAACCTGGCGCAAATGACGGACGTGGTTTTGTTTCTCATTGGCGTGGTGCTGCTTCTGGTGGAGATTTTCGTGATTCCAGGGTTCGGGATTACGGGCATTCTTGGCCTGCTGTTCATGGCCGCAGGGCTGTATCTGGCTTTTGTGCCTTTTGTGCTTCCCAAAATGCCATGGGATTTTAATCTTTTTTATACGGCCATCACCATTTTGCTCCTGGCCGGATTGGGCAGTGTGGCCGGCTTCCTGACCCTGATGCATTTTCTGCCCGAATTGCCCGGGTTGAAAAGGCTGGTGTTGACCACAGCCCTGAAACCGGGATTGGCCAAGGGCGAAAAAGGGCCGCTGCATTCGGTCAAGGTTGGCCAGGAAGGGGAAGTGCTTTCCGATTTGCGGCCCGTGGGCAAGGCACGGTTCGCCACGGTGATCGTGGACGCTGTGGCGGAAACCGGTTATCTTAACAAAGGCGCGGCCATTAAAATTATTAAGATTGAAGGCAACCGCATTGTGGTGCGGGAAATTGAACACACTTAAAATTTTCAAATGGTTTGTAACTAATCGGGTTATTTCGAACATATTGAACGCTGCCGGAAGCGTCCCAGTGATATATTTAACGGGTAGCCAAAGGTACGCTTCTGGCTTGGCCGGCTTGGACACGTAAGAGACCTAAGCAGTTAGGATTATTTAATGAACTGAAAAGGAGATATTGACATGCCCTCAATTGTAATGCCCTTGGTTTTTCTGATCGTCGGCCTCATCCTGTTCGTGGCCATTATCATTATTCTATCTTTTTTCAGCTTGTGGCTGCGCGCCCGTTTGTCGGGCGTCAAGGTGACATACTCCAATTTAATCGGCATGACCCTGCGCAAGGTGTCGTCCAACACCATTGTGCAGGCCATGATTATGTCCACCAAAGCGGGATTGCAGCTCGCCATTGCCGAGCTGGAGGCCCACTATCTGGCGGGCGGGAATGTGACCCGCGTGGTCGCGGCCCTGATCGCGGCCAACAAGGCGGATATTGAACTCAGCTTTCACCGGGCCGCGGCCATTGACCTGGCCGGACGGGACGTGCTGGATGCGGTCAAGACCAGCGTCAATCCCAAGGTCATTGACTGCCCCAGTCAGGATAGCGGTAAAATGTCCATTGAAGCCGTGGCCGGCGACGGCATCCAGCTCAGGGCCAAGGCCCGGGTCACGGTGCGGGCCAATATCGAGCGCCTCATCGGCGGCGCCACGGAAGAGACCATCATTGCCCGCGTGGGCGAGGGCATTGTCACCACCATCGGGTCCGCCAAAACCCACAAAGAAGTTCTGGAAAACCCTGATTTGATTTCCAAACGGGTTTTGGAAAAAGGCCTGGACTCAGGCACCGCGTTTGAAATTCTTTCCATTGATATTGCCGATGTGGACGTGGGCAGGAACATCGGCGCCGCGTTGCAGACCGACCAGGCGGAAGCGGACAAGAAGGTGGCCCAGGCCCGGGCGGAGCAGCGCCGCGCCATGGCCATTGCCCAGGAACAGGAAATGAAAGCCAAGACCCAGGAGAACCGCGCCAAGGTCGTGGCCGCCGAAGCGGAGATCCCCAAAGCCATGGCCGAGGCCTTTCGTTCGGGCCATATGGGCATTATGGATTATTACCGCATGCGCAATATCCAGGCGGACACGGAAATGCGCGATGCCATCTCCAAAGGGGAACCGGAAAAGAAATGAAAAAATGGGACGAATTGAAGTAAACAGGAGATCATCATGAGTACCGGCAATACCAAATCAATCCTGGATCTGATAACCACCCTGGGTTTTATCCTGCTCTTGGTGCTTCCTTTTCTATCCAGGAAAAAGCCATCCCAATCCACACCCAGCCGGGAAAAGGTCCGGCCTGAAGACCCATTCCAGCGCCCGCTAGCCGGCGCCGGTCGGTCTTCTTCCCCGGCCAAACGCCAGTCTTGGTCCACGCGACCGGACCGCGTTACCCCGATGGCGGTCAAGGAAAAAGAGCTGATTATTATGGAAGAAACACCACCCCAAGAGAACAACAATGTTCCTGTCCGCCGGGAGCGCCTTCCGCGTCATCTCCAGGCCTGGCAGCGAGCAGTGGTCATGAAAGAAATCTTGGACAGACCCAAGGGCTGGTAGCTTTCAGAGGACGTTAACCAAAATCCGCCGTCAAATTTCGAATCGGCTTTTGGGCACAAAGGTATTCATGAAAAGCAGGCTCACCTGAATATCAAAGTACCTATGCGGATATAGGAGGCCCAAGGTGGGCTGTCAAATAAAAATCAGACGGTGGATTTAGGTTAACCCCCTGTTGACAGGAACATACTCATTGGGTATGATTGCTGTTTCCCGGGCCTTTTCTCTTTCCAAGCCGGGCTTGTTCGTTGGATGTGCTTGAAACAGCGCGTCCCATAGCAACCTCCTGCCGGTCCCTGGAGTAAACAAAGGAAGGTGATAAGATGGCTGAAGCGGTAATCTTTGATTTGGATGGTGTCATTGTGGACACTGCCAAGTTTCACTATGAAAGCTGGAAAGAACTGGCTGATGAACTGGGCGTGCCTTTTGACGAAAAGGCCAACGAAAAATTGCGGGGTATTCCACGCAGGGAATCATTGATTGCCATGCTGGGGTACACACCGGACGAAGACAAAATCAAGGAATACACGGACAGGAAAAATAATTATTACCTGGAAAAAGTCAAGAGCCTGAAACCCGGCGACACCCTGCCCGGTGCCAGAACCTTGATTGACAACCTCAAAGCTGCAGGCCTAAAAGTGGCGGTGGCTTCCTCCTCCAAGAATGCCCGGCTGGTGCTCGATCTTTTGGAAATGACCGCCACCTTTGATGCCATCGTGGACGGCAATGAAATCAACCAGGGCAAGCCGGACCCGGAATTGTTCCTCAAGGCTGCGGCCATGCTTCAG
>CAYVTN010000303.1:0-4002 GCA_964454395.1 uncultured bacterium
TGGGACGTTATCCCCAGGACATTGCCTTTACCCAGGACGGCCGGTTGGCCCTGGTGACCCTAAAAGGTGAAAATGCGCTCTCCCTGGTTGATGCCAATGACCACCGTGAAACCGGCAGGGTGACCGTGGGTATTTATCCGCGCCAGGTTCTGCTGGTGGGGAACAAAGCCTGCATCTCCAATTACGGCTCCAATGATCTCTCCATAGTGGATGTTGTTAAGAAAAAAGAGTTGGCCCGCATTCCGGTTTATAAACGCCCCAATGCCCTGGCTTACCAAAACAATACCCTCTGGGTATCCTGCGAAAAATCATTCCGCGTGGCGGCCGTGGATATCAACAAAGCCCAAGTGATCGGGTCCATACGCACCGGTTTTTTTCCCGGTGACTTGGTGGCCCGGCACGACGGCTCCTTGGTGGTGGCCTCGCCCCGCGACAATAAAATTGCTCTGATCACACCCCAAAACAAACACTGATTTTTTGTAACTACTCAGGTCATTTTGAACATATTAAGCGTAAATAGCGTATCTTGGACCAATTTCCCCCTAACGGTATAGCTATTATGTAAAAGGGACGCCGAGGGCAGCTTTTTCGGGCTAAGACCAGGGCTGCGGAAGGCATCAAAGATGCGTGTGGCGTCCCTTTCATATAATATTCATATCGGTAGGCTCAACTTTTTCAAAATTGAGCAAAAGAAAATTCCCGTCCGCCTGTCTAATTCTTGAATACCATTCAAGGATTAGTTCATTGACCTCACCTGTTTATATCCATCGACCGCTGTTGTTTCTGGTGCCACCGGCTTTGGCCGGTTGCCTGCTGGGCGCTTCCTGGCCATGGCCTACATGGCCGGCGTTGGCGTTGGCGGCGGTTTGGCTTCTGCCGGCGGTGTTCATGCAAAGGCCCGTGCTTAAAACCTGGCTGCTGGCTCTTTTAACAGCCTGTGTGTTTCTGACCTTGTCGGCCCAGGAGCATGGCGTCTCCCTGACGGCCCTGATCAACAAACTGGATCGTCAAAGCGTGGTCCTCACCGGCCGGGTGCAAAATCAGCCCCAGCCTTTCACTTCGGGCCGGGGCTGGCAATGCCTGCTCAAGACCAGACGGATCCAATGCCAAGGACGTACCTGGACCATGGCCAAACAAGTCAAACTGACGGCCTTTGTTTCCGAACCGTCCCCTTTGCAGCCGGGCAGTGAGATCAGGCTTAAAGGATTATTTACCCGCCAGGCCGGACCGTCCAACCCCGGTGAATTTGATTTTGCCCGGCATCAGCTGCGACAAGGCGTGATGGGGCAGGTCATGATCAACCGCTCCGGATTATTGGTTGTTCTCAAAGAGCCGGGTCCATGGCATTGGATGACCTGGCTCGGCCATGGTTACAGGTATGCGCAAAAGATGGTGGACGAAATTGCGCCGGCACAAGCGCGGCCGTGGTTACGGGCGTTACTGCTGGGCAACCGGCGCGATCTTCCATTGCTGGATCAGCAGATCATGGCCATCAGCGGCCTGGCCCATATCCTGGCCATATCAGGGCTGCACCTGGGCATGATGTTTGCCGCTTTAACCATGGGGCTTGGCCTGTTGCGTTTGCCGAGGTTATGGCGTTTTTTGATTGCCTTGGTCATGGTTGTCGGTTTTACCTGCCTGATTGGCGCGCCTTTTTCAGCACTGCGCGCCATCGTGATGTTGGGGTGTGGCGTGCTATGGTGGCTTCACCTGGGACCCAAGGACGGCTGGTCGGCCTGGGCTTTGGCTTTGCTGCTTCTCCTGGGCCTCCATCCCCTGGCTGTGATGAATGCAGGGCTGCAATTGTCTTTTGCCGCTACTGCGGCCATCCTGGCCATATGGCCCAAGCTTCCCAAGATTAAATATTCCTGGCTCCGCTGGCCGGTTCATCTGACCATCGTGTCGGCGGGTATTTTTGGCCTCACCTCGGGATTAATGATCCTGCATTTTAATTTACTTGCACCGGTGGCGATGGTGGGCAACTTGGTGATCATGCCTCTGCTCACAGTGACCTTGCTGGCCGGATGGGGTATGTTGCTTCTGGCAGGGTGGTGTGCTGCGCCGGCTGTATTCTTAGGGCAGGTCGCGAGCCAGGCGGTAGGGGCGATCAAAGCCGTGGCCTTGACCGGCGCCATGGTGCCTTTTGGGCATTTCTATGTGCCCACACCGCCGGCAGGTCTGATGGTGAGCGGGTACGGCCTATTGTTGATTTTTTTAGTGTACCAACCCAAGCTTAAGCTTCAAGCAGCCCTGCTGGGCGGGTGGATCCTGGGCGCACTGGTAATCATCGGCTGGCCCCATCCCATAGCGGCGGTACGTCTCACAGCGTTGGCGCTGCAACGAGGTGAAGCCATAGTGATCGAATACCACCATCGGGTAATCTTGGTGGACTGCGGCACGGAAAAAGATTTCTTTTATCAGGTGTATCCCTTTTTAAAACAGAGGGGTATCAAGCGTATCGATGCTTTACTGCTTTCCCATCGGGATTGGGACCATAGCGGCGGAGCGCAAGCCTGTCTGCAACTTTTTCGCGTGGCCCATTGCCTGGCGGCCGGGCATTGGGTGCAGCAAAAGCCTGCATTGACGTCACTTTTGGCCAGTCGGCATACCCAATTGCACATCATGTCCGCAGGTGAAAAATGGAACCCGGGACGGGACTGGACTTTGCACAGCCTCTGGCCTCTGCCCGGAGAACGGCGCTCGGACAACCTGGGCTGCCTGGTGGTGACCATGACGCTGGCCGGCCGCCAGCTCCTTTTCACCGGCGACAGCCCCGGACAGGTGGAAGCGTGCTGGCAACAAGTGCCTGCCTGTTTCCTGCTCAAGGCCGGCCATCATGGGGATGACCGTGCCACCAGCGTTCAACTGCTTACCCGCGCTGCCCCGCAAATGGTGCTGGTTTGTGCAGGCACCAAAAATCCCTATGGCTTGCCGGACAAGAGCACGCTGGAACGTATTCATAAGTATCAAGCCGTGCTGCTCAACAGCAAGCGCCACGGCGCGGTGGAAGTGAGTTGGGACAAGGATCAGGAACCGCATTGGCACTTTTGGCAATAACCGCCGGCGCCCGGGACGTGCAGGGAACGGTCCCCGCATGCGCGGGGCGCAGCACGATCGTTCCCTATACCATCACCTTATCCTGAATTGCCGCCCCCGAAAAAGCAAATTTGCCAAAACCGGGTAATTTGATAAAATAAGGCCATGCTCACTGTTATCAATGACTCATGCCATCAGCTTTTGGCCATGCCTGTGAAATCGGCATGTCATTTTTGGTCGCGCCTGCAGGGCAGCTTTGGTCTGGCTTGGGGCCGCCCCTGGAAAGGCCTTTATTTGAAACCATGCCAGGCCATTCATACCCTCGCCATGACCCATCCGTTGGATGTGGTGTTTGTAGATCAGGCCGGCATGATATTAAAATGGGCCACGGTCAAACCCTGGCGTGTTTATTGGGGCGGCCGCCGGGCTTGGGCTGCCCTGGAACTTGCGGCCGGCACTTGTGCTGCTAAGCAGCTGGCGATAGGCGACCGATTACTTTTTAAAGCGCAGCCGGATTCCTGAGGCAAGGGACCGCCGTCGTAACTGGAAGGAAAAAATATGACCAAACTACCTTACCCAAGTATTCTGTTATTGGCCGGCCTATTTCTATTGGCAGGTTGCCAGCGTCAGAACCTCAAGCCCAACCTCCAGACTGCTGATATGGCCCGGGAAAAAGCCGCAAGAAGGCACGAGGTTCTGGGCGATAGGTATCATGAACAACAGCGTGATGCCGAGGCCAAGCAAGAGTGGACCTTGGCATTGCAATTACAGCCTTCCAATGAAGCGCTAAAACAAAAAATGGCCATGATCACTACCGGTGGTAAACGTCCTTATCGAATCAAGGCCGGCGCCGTGAAGGCCACCGGTTCAGCTCCATTGGACAAACTTTTATTGCAAGCAGAACAGTTTTAGGAACAGAGCCGGCTGAAGGAAGCGGAAATCAGCTGGCAAAGAGCGCTTAGTCTG
>CAYVTN010000304.1:0-1406 GCA_964454395.1 uncultured bacterium
AGGTGGGCGTAATACTGGCAGAAGGGGTGAGGGTGGCGGAAATGGTGGGGGTCAAGGTAATAGTGGCCGTGCCGCTCGATGTGGGCGTGGGGGTAATGGTGGACGTGATGGTAACCGTGACCGAGATCGTAGCACTCGGTGTGGATGTAGGGGTAAAAGTAATGCTCGGCGTCACGGTAGGCGTGTCAGGTTCCCAGTATAATTCATAAACCGTGCTTCCGGCAGAGGCAAAAAGGGACGTGATACCTGCTCTGAATTGGCCAATGGTCAAACCGAGGACAGAAATCGTGGCTACCTGCCCGATGGCTTGGGTTTTCCAGCCTGTGCCGCTCCACAGGTATTCCCATACTTCTCCGTTGTCGAAGCCGGCATAAAGGCGGGTGACACCATCGCCCCTGCCCTGGCCCATGGTCAATGCCAGGCAATAATTATTGTCGCCGCCCGGGCCGCCGATGTCGCTCTGCTGCCAAAAGCCCCCCTGCCAGCAAAATTCAAACACCCGGCCTGTGTCTTCACCGGCATAAACATAGTTTAAACTGTCGCCTACCCGGCCCGGTCCCACCTCCACCGTATCCAAATCATCGCTGGTGCTGGTGCCGATTTGGGTGGAAGACCACCCGGCGTTCCAGGTTATCTCATAAAGGTTGTTATTAAAATTGGCGCCGTATACTCTGGTAATACCGTCATTGCGGCCCTGGCCAATGGCCACATCGTAAAAATCATCACCTTCATTATCAATGTTATTGGTATCATAGCCTGAGCCATTCCAGCTGTATTCCACAATGTGGTTGTTTTCATTGGCGCCGTAAATATAAGTTCTGCTGTCCCCGTCGCGCCCCGAACCGGCCACAGCATGATAAAACCTTTGTCCCCCGTCAGGCATGGCTGTTTGTTCCCAGGTACTGCTGTTGTAAAAATATTCATAGAAATTTCCCCTGTTATCAGCAGTATAAAGGTAGGTCTGGCCGTCATTACGGCCGTTGCCGACAGCCACGGTTTCCAGGGCATGGGGTTCGGCCGTGCCTATGGGGCCGCCGGTCCAGTTGCTGCCGTTCCACTGAAATTCATAAAGATAGCCGTCGCGGCAAGAAGCGTAAAGGTAGACCGTGGAGCTGCCGTTGCGTCCGGCCGCAGCCAATACATCGGTAAAGGTGTAGCTTCCTGAATCCACGCTACTGATCTGCCAGGCCGCGTGAAGAGACCCGAAGACCAACAAGGTTAACAGCAGGGTAATTCCTGCGGATCTCCACTGCATCAAACCCTCCTAATATCTTGCGCCTGCTATTAAAAGTATACCAAAAAATCTGACATAACCAAATTTTGCACTAACTTTTTTTACTCAACGTTGGCAGCCGAAGGCGTCCCTTTCATATAATATCCATTCCGGTAGGGACAATTTGCTTTTT
>CAYVTN010000304.1:1506-3979 GCA_964454395.1 uncultured bacterium
GCCGAAGGCGTCCCTTTCATATAATATCCATTCCGGTAGGGACAATTTGCTTTTTCGCGCTTATTAATCAGTAAAAAAAGGCTTCCAAACACCAGGGAAAGAGAAGCCCTTAGGGCATTACTAAAGTTGAGTTGAGTTGAGTTGAGTTATTTATTGGGGGGACTAAAAAGAATCTGCAAAAACACCATTTCCACAACAAGAACCAGTCAAATGATATAACCTTTAGAGGGTGAACTTCTCACCCAAATAAATTTCCTTGGCTTTTTTGCTGTTGGCCAATTTGGCGGCTGTGCCGGAAAGTAAAATCTGGCCTTCATAGAGAATATAAGCGCGGTCGGTAATGGACAAGGTTTCCCGAACATTATGGTCGGTGATCATAATTCCGATGCCCCGGCTTTTTAACTGCCGCATAATGTTCTGAATATCGAGCACGGCAATGGGATCAACGCCCACAAAAGGTTCATCCAACAGGATAAAGGCCGGATCGATTACAAGCGCCCTGGTAATTTCCAGCCGGCGCCGCTCTCCGCCGGAAAGGGTATAGGCTTTTTGCTTTCTTAAATGACCGATGCTCAGTTCATCCAGCAACTGGGTCAGCCGCTGGGCTTGCTGCTGTTTGGACAGCGGCAGGGTTTCCAGAATGGCCATCAGGTTTTCTTCCACAGTCAGTTTTCTAAACACCGAACTTTCCTGGGATAAGTAGGCAATGCCCAGACGGGCACGCTTGTACATGGGGAGGTTGGTGATATCGTTTTTTTGGCCCTGTTCATCAGCCAGATATATATTACCGCTGTCAGCCTGAATCAATCCCACCACCATGTAAAAAGTGGTGGTTTTACCGGCGCCATTGGGCCCCAGCAGGCCCACAATTTCACCCCTTTTCACCTCAACATTAACCTTATTGACCACCCGTTTTTTATGGTAAACCTTGATCAGATCTTCGCTGCCCAGTTGATGCGCCTGGATTGCGGGTTTAAGGTTTGGTTGTGCCTTCATCTTTAAGTCCTCTCTGCTTGCCGTCCTGATTGGGATTGACCAGGGCCTGGGCTTTACCGGTGACAATATAAGTATTATTGTTCATGAGCAATGTAATTTGCCGGCCTGTTATCCGGTCGTCCTTATTGAGAACCAGCGGTTGCACCTGGGTCTTTTGGGGATCGGGTTGCAGCACAATTTTTTTCTCCTGATCGGAGAAGGTCATGATCCCCGCCGTGGCGGTCACGGCTTTATAGTACACCACCACCTGCCCTTGGGCCCGGCCGTTACCGGAATTGGGTTGCCAATCCAACTGGTCGCTGTTCAACTTTATCACATTGCCCGTATCGTCCTTGGTGATAAGATGCACCTGTTGTCTGGCCGTGACATGGGACAAATCATGCTGATAATCCAATTCCCTGGCCTGGATCACCGCATCCTGGATATGATCGGTCAACTCCACCCCGTTCCTGGCCAGGGCGCGGCCGCTGCTGGAGCTGACTTTTAAATAGGGCGCCCGCAATTCCAGGCCATCCTGGGTTACATGCACATGACCCTCAAAAATGGTGATCTCCCCCTCGTTGAGATAGGTCATTTTATCGGAAATGATGGTCACCGGCCGGTCTTCGCTCCAGGTCGGCGTTAGCTTTGGTTCAGGAGAAGCAGTGGCCTTGGAGGGTATGCTCTTTTTTTCCACCACGATCTCGGACATGGCGCCAAGATGAATCGTTCTGGGACCGCTGCAGGCGGCCAGCACACCGGCGCCCAGCAGCAGCCAAACGTTCCAGGCGTGTTTAGTTCTGCGGTTGCTCATTCGGCTTCAATCCTTTGAGGGATTTTAACTTGATGTGCACCTTGGCCAGTATTTCCAGATGCCTAAGTTCACTGTCCGCTTCCAGGCCGATGCCGGTTAAAATGCTGTCCTGCCTTTCGACCCGAACAGGTTGGTTGGTATAAATCCTCTCCCGGCTCTGATCCCAATCAAGTTTTTCGGTCGTCAGGACCACGCCGTCACTGGAAACCATTTTCACCCGGTCCCTGGCCTCCATGTGATTGGTCTTGGTATTGAGCAGCCCTTTTTTGGCGGTCAGGGTGGATTGGGCTTTGCCGTTCTTCAAATAAATCATTTCGATATCCTGGGCTTTGGCCAGGTTGATTTTCTCATAAATCTGCGCGGCCCGGGCCCGGAAGATCCAACGCTGCTGCGCGCCTTTGGTGGAGACCATTTTAAAGCCTTCAAACATAATGGTGGGATCATTTTCACTACCGGTGATGGGCGCCAGTCTGACCGAAGGCGGTTCGGGTGCGCATCCCGGCAACACCGTCAACAGTCCCACGGCCAGGAGCAGGACGCATCCTTTTTTTATTCCTAACCACTGTGCTTTGATCATGACCGTCCATCCTGTAACACAGCCTAACTAGTTCCTGTTGCGGAAACAGGTTGTGACCTTACCCTCGGGCGGTCGTCGGTTTGCAGAGCAAACCGCCTCAGCGAAGA
>CAYVTN010000305.1:0-3966 GCA_964454395.1 uncultured bacterium
GTCATGGGGGTTGGTAATATAAATAGCTGGCAGGGCCATGAAAATTTGAGGATTCTTGAACATCACCCGCAAGTAGCTAAGTAATGTTGATCCCCGCAATTTCAGCTCACCATAAAGGCCCCAGGTATTTTTGTCATCGCTGTTGGCCACGATGCGTTTGGGATCATAAATCCACGTTTTCCAGACTTTCCGGTCAAACCGGTTAACCGGTTCGAGCCGGTCGCCGTTGTCAATGGCTTCCTTAAGCTCCTCATTGGTATTAATTACTTTATTCAAAGTTTGGTTCCTTACTTTACCGGGACCGCCGACCAGCAGCAGCAGGTTGTCGCCTCCCACCTGGGAAAATGATTTGCCGCCAATGGGCAGTCCGTCGCCCAAATAAAGGCCCTTTTTCAGACGCGTACCGTGCGTGGTATAAAGTTCCATCAGGAACATTTCGAACCGCTCCAGTTGGGCTGCTTTGCTGAACCACTTGATGTCGACCGGGAAGTAGGCAAAATGGATTTGATGGGCGATGTCAGGGTAATTCTCCCTTATATAGCGCATAAAATTGGAAAGTGCCGCTTTCTGGAAGGGCTCGAGGTAATGGTTTTCGGAAAATTCGGGCGACGCTATGGTTATATGCAATTTGGGTAAATAACGCAGTGAATCAGCCATAAAAGCCACGTCGTTTTTCAGAAAGTTGATAAAGTCTTCATAATCATTGGGATCACTGCCGAATTTGGGCTTTAAACTGATCAGGTTCATGGGCTGGTCTTGATGATCCCGGGCATATTGCTCAATCTGTTCTTTTAACTCATCAAGCGTGTATTGTCTGGGCGCTTCCGGCCTTTTGCCCAGAGCAAGCAATATAAGCCCATAGATCTTATAGGACGGCGGCCAGACCGTGTTGAACAACGCGATCCCGGCGATGATCACATGGGCCAGGAAAAAGCCGGTACCCAGTGCGGACACCCCGGTGGCTGCCTGCAGGTAGAACTCCAAAAACAGGACAAAAAGACCAAATCCGCCAAGCCGGATCATTCTCCCGGTGGTTCTGGCCTGTTGCCAGCGGTCAGTGGCCACCATGCCGGCCATGCCCACACCCAAGCCGCTTATTCCCAAAGGATTGACGGCGTGGCTGATCAACGTCTGAATATAATTCCACATGGCCGGCACATCGATCAATGCCTTTAAAAGATTGGAGTAAGCATCCGGACTCTCCGCAAAAAGCAGGGTAAAGGCCAGAAAGATGCCGAGTGCCAAGCCGAACTGAATCAGGCGCACGCCCCAGACAGCCAAAAATGTCCGGAGCGACTGGATGAAGTGGTCGGGAATCAGGGTTTGCAAATCAATGTTCATGTTCTCATAGAGATGATCCGTGACCTGCCTGAGGCCCGGCCGGGTCAGTTTGGCGTACTTGGGGTCAGGGAACAGTTCCAAAAAGATATCAAGATTGCGTTTAAAAAGGGCATTTTCTTTTAATGCCTTCTGGCCCAGCAACTCTTTGCCCAGGTCATTTTCAAATAAAATATTCCTGATCAGATCGCGCACTTGACTGTCATTGAGCCTGCGCATCATTTTTCCGACTGCTTCCAGCTTTTCTTCAGGTTTTTCAACTTTTAAATTTAATTCCTTAAACATGGCGTTTATAAAATAGTTTCTATAATCCTCATAGCCTGGGGCCAACTGCAATCTGCCATAGTTCCAAAACCTAATGGGGCGATAAGCATCCGACAGCACCCGGCCGGTGACCATGCCCAGGTGATACTGCCGCATGCGGGTTAGTTTTTTAATTTGCGCAAGAGTGTTTTTTACTCTTTCCCGTTTGTCCTTGATCGCCTTCAGCACTGAATCCAAACTTTGGGCATATTCTTCCAGAAACGCCCTGTTGCGGACAGCTTTATTGTAAATCCGGAGCCCAATGTTTTTCGCTTCTTTCAGCTCTGTAACCGGCTGCTTTAATTTCAGGGCTTCATCAATCAAGGCGGTGCGCATTTTTTTAACCTGATTTACTTTGTTATCCAAAGGAAGACCCAAGGCAAAATACTCGTTTAACTGGGCCTGCAGTTCATCATCAACAGGCACATCCATAAAATTGACGCGGGGATCTTCCAATTGATTGACCGCATCTTCAATCCTGCGCGCCAGTGGCTCATCCAGTGCGGTCGGCGCTTGCGGCACGCCCGGCCAGCTGTCGAGAATAATTTCCAGTGAATCAAGCTGGGCTTGGCGGCGTTCCCGGTCATTGGCAAGAGCTTCAAGGTTGGCAAGGATACTTTTACGGAGATCGGCCAGATCGGCATGAAGGTCCGCCAGTTCGGAAGGATCGGGGTTTTCTTTTTGTAATGCCTGCCTTTCCTTTTCCAGTAAGGCCTGCATTTTCTTCAGTTGTTTATTCACCGTATCAACCCGCGCCTGCAAATCAGCTTTTAGCGCTTTCAGGGCCTTCTGCATGTCCGGCCGGTTGCTATTCGAATCGGTTAAATTATCAAAATCCCCAAGTGCCCGCCCGGTCAAACTGCCGAACTGGTTTGCCACCTTCTCAATCCCGGCTATGGCATTTTGTTGATCGTCCATATTCAATTCTTCAATTTGACTGACGAGCGCCTTCTCACTCATATTCTGCTTTAATTGGTCAGGCAATTCCACATATTGTTTCAAAGCCCCTTGCTCATTCAAATAGCCATCATATATTTTTTTTATCCGGGCCTGAACTTTGGGAATAATATAAGTCTCAATGAATTTAATGCGGACTTCCAAAGCAGCCGTATTCTCGCCTTTGCCCTCAAGTTTTCTGATCTGATCATGCAACTCTTTAATTTCAAAATTATAACTATTTTCTGTTTCCAGCAAGAGTCCGACCGCATGGGGCAGTAAAAACGTTGCCGTAAGTTCGGCTTTCTTCTGGATGGTTTTCTTTTCCAGGGATGCCCGGGGCGGTGTCATGAGGGCCGCCAGCAGCCGGGTCCAGAAGCGGTTGGGGCTGGTGGTTTGGGCTTTTTTATACCATTGTTTGATCCGTCCGCCCAGCCCCAGCCAACTGAGGATGGTCAGATAAATATTTTTAGGCGCCGCGTCCTTGAGCGCTTTGTCAAGGCGCGCCAGGGCTGTTTCATTGATGTCAATATTGGCCTCCAGCGTCTCTTCCACCTCACGCGACCATGCTTCATCATCAGGCAAATGCTTAACCTCTTCCATGATGGGGGCGCTGACTTGGCGTTGAATTTCCATGCGGATTTTTCCGCGCAAGTTCTCGGCTGCATCGATTTCCTGCTGTTTAAGCATGATGTCCTGGTTAAGTGCCTCCAAGGCATCCTGGTCGACTTGGGCACTGCGGCTCAGGCGGAATAACCTGTCGTTCATCTGATTTTTTTGTTTATCCAGGTCCGCAATGGCGTTATTGATTTTCTTAAGATTAATGCCGAAGCGGCTTTCATAAAGAAGGGCGATCAAATATTTGATGAGCCGTTCGATGGTTTTCATGATGATCATGTAATGATGGCCGGGCGTGGCATAGGACTGCTCCACGCGCCAGGGGAGAAGAGGAACTAAAAGGAAGGGACGGAAATTAAAAGGCGGTGAGCTGATCATTTTACCCGTCCACTTTTTAATATGGTTCTGCATTAATCCCATAAGCCACTGGAACCACTTTTTGTGCATGATGGTTTCGCTTTCCACCACCTCCAGCCGGCGCTGCAAGTCCTCCAGAACCGGGCTGGTAATGTCAACAACCTTTGGAGGCGCTGCTGCTTCATTCTTTTCTTGCGCAACAGCTTCTTTTAATCTTGCCTGTTGTAATCGCCGCTTTTCTCTTTCCGCTTTCTTTAAGCTGGTCCTATGGCGTTTACCGTCCGATCTTGCCTCCCCCCGTAATTTCCGGGCCTCTTTTCTGGCAGCCACTGCCTGGTTGTCCAGTTTTTCTTCTTGAGGCAGTGCCTGGTTGGCTATTTTTTCAAGTTGCAGCGCTTGTTCATCGGCAACCTT
>CAYVTN010000306.1:0-2029 GCA_964454395.1 uncultured bacterium
AAACCATAGCTTTCCAATCGTTTTCCAGTCCATCATAAACCTCCTGGGGGGTGAGGTTAATTATCACCGCACTGTTTCCGCGATGGCCGGACAATGCCAACCAACGCAGCATTCAAGGTGCGGTATTTTGCTGAATACTTTTCAACATGCTGGTAAAATGTGCGGGCCCGGAAGCAGGGCCGTCTTGTCTTCGATTTTGAGAGCACATACCTGATCCATGGAGCTACGCGCCGGGGGGGATGGACTGAGCTCGGGAAAAGGTATGTGCCCCAAAACGAAATGCCTGGTATGGGGAAGGCGTCGCTACGCCACTATCTAATAGCATATGCCGTACCAATTATAACGGGGGACCAGGATTGAAATTTAGGACCATATATAAAACCGATTCAGGGCCATGATAAAGTTGACCCAAGACTTATCCTGAAAGGTGAGTATGTGGTTCCCTAAAATGGATCCTGAGATAGCCACTCTGGGCCTGCAAAAGCCAGTAGAAAAGAATCCCCAATTGCAGGAAAAGTATGGAAAGAAGGCCATAGCCCTATGGAGAAGTCCGGTTCTTTTATTCTTGACAAGGTCTGGTATAATGGCGAAGATTACTTTTCAAATTTGAAAGTCTTACATCTGAACCGGCCAAGCCGGCACGTCGCAGGGGGGGCGGGTTTGACCCTCCCCTACGACAGATTATGCATAGATCTTGCTGACACAGAATCTGCCTGATGAAATAAGGGGGCTGGGTGTGCAAAAAAATATCGCAGTTTTGGCCTCAGGCGGTGGAAGTAATTTGCAGGCGCTCATCGATGCCTGGCGGGCAGGCCAATTTGGCCATGCCCAAATCAACACTGTCATTAGTGACCGCAAAGACGCCAAGGCATTGGAAAGAGCGTCTCAAAACGGGATAACTGCGCATTTTTTAGATCCCAAAGCCTATGCCAATAGGGAAACCTTTGACACAACTTTAATTAAAATATTGACAGCCGCCAAGACAGACCTGGTTTGCCTGGCCGGCTATATGCGTATTTTGTCAGTTGAGGTGGTACGTCATTTTCCCAATAAAATCATGAACATTCATCCTGCCTTGTTGCCTTCTTTTGGAGGCCATGGGATGTACGGACATTTCGTTCACGAGGCCGTTTTAAAATCAGGCGTTAAATATTCGGGGTGCACGGTTCATTTTGTGGACAAGGGCACTGATACAGGGCCGATCATTCTGCAAGCGGTTGTTCCCGTCCTGGATCACGACACGCCGGAAAGCCTGGCCGAGCGGGTGCTCATTGAAGAACATCGTTTGTTTTCCCGGGCGGTGTCGTTATATTGCGAAAACCGTCTGCAGATAGAAGGCCAAAGGGTTATCATCAACGAGCGTGCCTGAACGACCCTGGCCAGTGGAGACACAGCATAAGTCATCTTCAGGGAGGACAATCAATTATGGTGAAAATTAAACGGGCATTGATCAGCGTGTCGGACAAAACGGGGATTGTGGAACTGGCCCAAACTCTGGCGGCCTTGGGTGTGGAAATTTTATCCACCGGCGGCACGGCCAAAGCTTTAAAGGACGCCGGGCTAAGCGTGAAAGATGTCTCGGAAATTACGGGATTTCCGGAAATGATGGACGGCCGGGTCAAAACGCTTCATCCCAAAATTCATGGCGGCCTCCTGGCCTTGCGCGATAATCCCGATCATATGACCCAGCTTAAGGACCAGGGCATTACCCCCATTGACATGGTGGTGGTCAATCTTTACCCTTTTGCCAAAACCGTCGCCAAACCGGATGTGGCTCTGGAAGAAGCCATTGAAAACATTGATATTGGCGGGCCTTCCATGATCCGGTCGGCTGCTAAAAATTTTAAGAGTGTGGCCGTGGTGGTCAATCCGCAGCGCTATGTCCAATTGCAGGAAGAATTAACCCGTACCCAGGGCCAGTTGGAAGACGGGATACTGGCTGCGCTGGCGGTGGAAGCCTTTGACCAAACAGCGGAATATGACGCCACTATTCACCGCTACCTGCAGGATCATCTGCTGGAGGAAAAGG
>CAYVTN010000306.1:2039-3936 GCA_964454395.1 uncultured bacterium
AACGACGTGGTCAACCCCGCCGCCGCTCGCGATCAATCATCGCCCATTTACGGTATGCCGATCATCAACGCCCACGAGGCAAAATCCGTCATTTGCCTGAAGCGCGGGAAAGGAACCGGTTTTTCCGGAAACCATCCGCATGACTTTTGTCAAAAAACAGCCGTTGCGTTACGGGGAAAATCCGCATCAACAGGCCTGTTTCTACCAGCAAAATAATCCCTCTTCCGAAATTTCAGTGACCAATGCCAGGCAGTTGCACGGCAAGGAATTGTCCTTTAACAATATCATTGATATTAACGCCGCTCTGGAGATTGTGAAAGAATTCAACGAACCGGCGGCTTGCGTGATTAAACACACCAACCCCTGCGGGGCCGCCACGGCCGCGTCGATTACTGAAGCCTATGTCAAGGCCTTTGATGCCGACCCCCTCAGCGCCTTTGGCGGCATTGTGGGATTAAACCGGCCCTGTACCCCGGCTATTGCCGAGAAAATGAAAGACGTGTTTTTGGAATGCGTGATCGCCCCTGCGTTTGAAAATGACGCCCTGGCCATGTTGCAGGTTAAGAAGAACATCCGGCTGATGGTCACCGGGTCCTGGGATCAGGCCGGGGAACCCAATCGCAACTGGATGGGTATGGATTTCAAACGCGTAGTCAATGGCTTGCTGCTGCAGGAGCGGGATTTGGGAGGTGTTACGGCCGGCGAGTTGAAGGTGGTGAGCAAACGGCAACCCGCGGCAGACCAGTTGGAGGAACTGCTCTTTGCCTGGCGGATATGCAAACACGTCAAGTCCAATGCCATTCTGCTTTCTAAAAATAAAGTCACCCTCGGCGTGGGACCGGGGCAGACCAACCGGGTGGGCGCGGCGGAGATTGCCTTGAAGGGCGCCGGGGAAGCGGCCCGGGGTGCGGTGGTGGCGTCCGACGCTTTTTTCCCGTTCCGTGACAGCATTGATGTCCTGGCCAAAGCGGGGATCAAAGCCGTGATTCAGCCGGGCGGCTCGGTGCGGGATGAAGAGGTAATGGCTGCCATTGATGAACATGACATGGTCATGGTATTTACAGGCATGCGGCACTTTAAACATTAAGCCGCATCGCCCTTGGAAGGATTGGGGAAGCATGGCGATGAGACCAGAAGAACGGCGTTATGAATACCGCATACCAGCGGAGATCATTATTGATCAATTGGACCACTGTGAGCTCAAACCTGGCAAATTTCAGGCCAGCCTCCGGGAGTTGTCAGCCTCCGGATGCAGGTTGCAGTCCTCATTGGACTTGCATATCGGCCAGGAATTCGAAATCACATTCAACCTGGAGGGCGGCCATCGCATTGATTGTGCCCGCGTCAGGGTAGTGCGACGGTTGTCCCACCGCACCCATAAAGTGGTGGCCATGGAATTTATCGATCTTCCCGAAGAAGACCAATACCGAATCAGGGAATATGTTATTTGGAAGGAAGCGCAGGAGGCGGGTCAATGAAAGTATTGATTATAGGCGGCGGCGGGCGCGAATATGGCATGGCCTGGGCGGCCAGGAATTCTCCTCTGGTGGAGGAGGTCCTGATGGCGCCCGGCAATGCAGGCATGACCAAATTTGGCCGTTGTTTTCCAATCAAGGCTGATGATGACCAAGGTCTGATGGCCCTGGCCAAGGAGGAAGGCGTTCAGCTGGTGTTGGTGGGCCCGGAAGGGCCGTTGGTGGCGGGGCTGGTGGATAAAATGCAGGCTGCGGGGATTGCGGTGTTCGGCCCCACCGCCAAAGCCGCCCAATTGGAGGGCAGTAAGAGTTATGCCAAGGAATTTATGCGCAAATACAGGATTCCCACTGCAGCTTACGAGGTGTTCACCGACGCCCGAGCCGCACTGGAGGCACTCGATGGTTTCGGGCTTCCTGTGGTG
>CAYVTN010000307.1:0-3931 GCA_964454395.1 uncultured bacterium
ACTTCGTTATTATACCATATCATCAAACAAAAAAGTCCGACAGGCTCCTAGGGGCGTATTGCCATTGATGCCCGAATTAAGGGTACGTAAAGTCCCCGGCATGAACCAACCTCTTTATCCCATCACCTCTGCCGGTTCAACTTTTAATCCGGATGTTTTCCGGCCCGATAACCGTTTTTAATTCATGCAACAGTTGCAGGCTGACGGTAACACTGAAACGGGGCGGCAGTTTTTCCAACACTTGGCCATGATGGGCGGAAATAAGATGCAGTACCACAGGGACATTGCCGCTATGTTTGGCTATCACGTCCTTGAGGACCATCAATTGCTCTTCCCCCAGCGTGGGATGCAGGGTAAGTATGAGTTGCCTGCTCAAGCGGCCATAGGCTTCGCTGAAAGGAATGATGTCCTGGGCCACGATTTTTTTGTCTTCCCCGCTGCGGTCCAACCGTCCTTGCACGAATACCATCTCATCCTTATGCAAAAAATGGCTGCGGCTTCCCAGGGTATCAGGCCAAACCATGACCTCCACCACGCCGTCAAAATTCTCCAGGTTGAAGCGCAACATAGGCTCCTTGCGTTTGGTTAAACCGTGTTTAAGGCCCAGGATGATCCCGCCAATCACCACGGGCCGGCCTTCATCCAGTTGGTCCAGTTGGGAAATGGCCTGGCTGTTAAAGGTCTGCAGCAGGTCCTGAAAAGCCGCCAAGGGATGGCCGGTCAAATAAAACCCCAATACTTCCTTTTCTCCTGCCAGCCGGTCTTTTTCGCTTTCCGGCAAAGCGGCCGGCGGTTCCTCGGCCGGGATTAAAATGGTCTGATCAAACATACTCATCTGTCCCAAGGCCTTTTCCTCCTGCACCTTTTGAGCCCGGCTCATGCTGGCGCTCAGCTGCAGCATCAGGGTTTGCCGGGAGGGGTTAAGCGTGTCAAAGGCCCCGGCTTTGATCAGGCTTTCGATCACCCGCTGATTAATGGTGCGCAAATCCAGCCGTTCGCAGAAATCATCCAACGATTGATAAGGCTCTGCATTTTCCCGTTCCTGAACAATCAGTCTGGCCGCCCCCTGGCCTACATTCTTAATGGCCGCCAACCCGAACTGGATTTTTTGTTTCCACACCTTGAAGCTGTCAAAACTTTCATTAACATCCGGCCTGCCCAAGGCCATGCCCTGGCGTTTGAGTTCATTAATATAGCCCGCGATTTTGTCGGTGTTGTGCATTTCACTGGTAAGCACGGCGGCTGTGAAATAAGGGGCATAGTTGGCCTTCAGGTAAGCCGTTTGATAGGCCAGAACCGCATAGGCCAAACTGTGGGATTTGTTGAAACCGTATTCCCCAAATCGGGCCATTAAGTCAAAAACGGCCTCCGCCTGTTCGGTTTCGATTTTTTTGGCCTGCGCGCCCTTGACGAACAGGTCGCGCTGCTGCTCAATCAGCTCGCGGTTTTTTTTGCCCATGGCCCGCCGTAGTATATCGGCCTGGCCGTAAGTAAAACCGCCCAATTGCACCGCGATCTGCATGACCTGTTCCTGATAAACGATGGTGCCGTACGTTTCTTTCAGGATGGATTCCACTTGCGGATGAGGGTAGCGAATGGCCAGCCGTCCCTGTTTGCGGCCGATATAGTCGTCGATGATGGCCATGGGGCCCGGCCGGTAAAGTGCAATCAGGGCACAAATTTCTTCCAGGGAGCGGGGCTTAAGCCGCTTGAGCAGATCACGCATGCCTGATGATTCCAGTTGAAAAACACCGCTGGCCCGGCCTTCGCCCAGCATGGCAAAAGTGGGTTCATCATCATAGCTCAAGGCCTGCAAGTCAAGCTTCCGGCCGGTTTGGTCTTGAATGGCTTTAAGCGTCTCGTCGATCACGGTCAGGGTACGCAGCCCCAAAAAATCCATCTTGAGCAACCCCAGCCGCTCGAGGGATTCCATGGGGTACTGGGTGGTCAAGGTGCTGATGTTGCCGGTGCTTTCCAACGCCGCTGATTTAGGCTGTTTGGTATGGCACAAGGGCACCAGCGTCAGAAGCGGATCCTTGGAAATGACAATACCCGCGGCATGGGTGGAGGCATGCCGCACCTGGCCTTCCAGGGTCATGGCAATGGTCAGCATCTGGCTTACCTGGCTGTCGTCGTCTGCCAGGGATTTTAATTCCGGTGCCTGCTCCAGCGCGCGGCTGATGGTCATGTCCAGACCAAAGGGAATCAATTTGGCCGCCTTGTCCACCAATTCATAGGGAAGATTGAGCACCCGGCCCACATCGCGCACCGCGGCCCGGGCGGCCATGGTGCCAAAGGTGATGATTTGGGCCACGTTTTCCTGGCCGTATTTTTCCGTTACATAGCGGATAATCTTTTCCCTGCCTGTATCGGAAAAATCCACATCAATGTCGGGCATGCTGATGCGCTCGGGATTCAAGAACCGTTCAAAAATCAAGCCATACCGAAGGGGATCTATTTCAGTAATCCCCAGCAAATAAGCCGCCAGGGAGCCGGCCACAGAGCCGCGGCCCGGACCTACAGGCACATTGATTTCTTTCGCATAGCTGATAAAATCCCAAACGATCAGGAAGTAAGCGGCATAGCCCATTTTTTTTATCACATCCAATTCCAGCCGCAGGCGGGTTTCCGCGACTTGGCGATCCGGAAAATCATGCTTGTCCATCGCCTGCCGGCAACGGACTTCCAGATAGGCATCCAAGTCGGGCTGGCCCTTGAGCATGCCCGGTATTGCGGAAGGCTCATTTCCAGGAATGGGATAACGGGGCAATTGAACGCGGCCTGAAGGCAGTTCCAGATTGCATTGGTTGGCAATCTCCAGGGTATGATAGCCTGCTTCCGGCAACTCCGAAAACAAACGCTCCATTTCCTCTCCGGATTTGAGATAAAATTCACGCGTCGCCAATCGCATATGCTTTTCATCATTGAGGGTTTGCCCGGTTTGAATGCACATGAGCACTTCCTGGGCCAGGGCGTCGTCACGCTTTAAATAATGAACATCATTGGTAGCCACAACCGGCAGGCTGGTCTCACGGGCCAGATCAATCAATCCCCGGTTGACCTGACCTTGCTGGGGCAATTGCTGGTCCATGAGCTCCAAGAAAAAATGGCCTTCCCCAAACAACCGGGCATAGTCTTCAGCTGCCTGCCGGGCCAGAGGCAGTTCGTTCTTTAAAAGCAACTGGGCAATCTCTCCTTTTAAACACGCCGACAAGCCGATCAATCCTTTGGCATGCTGGGCCAAAACATCCTTGTCAATGCGCGGGCGGTAGTAGAAGCCCTGCAAAAAGCCGATGCTGGAGAGCGCCACCAGGTTTTGATAGCCTTCAAAATCCCTGGCCAGCAGCACCAGATGATAGGCGGCATCCTTCATGCCGTGGTCGCTCTTACGGTCAAACCGCGATCCCGGAGCCACGTAGGTTTCCATGCCAATGATGGGCTTGATGCCGTGTTTAAGACAGCGGTGGTAAAAATCAATGGCACCGTACAACGCGCCATGGTCGGTCAGGGCCAGAGCCGGCATGTGCAGGCTTTTGGCCTGGTTCACCAGGGCTTCCAGACGGCAGGCACCGTCCAGAAGGCTGTATTCACTGTGCACGTGCAGATGAACGAACTTGGTAAAAGGCATACCCTTAATTTCCTTGCAGGATGAATTTTTTTAGGTTGGAACCGGAGGATAGGTCCCTGGTTCAAGATTCGGGTTCAGGAAATACTATACCACATCAGTTGCAACTATGCCTTTGCGATTGTTTTGGAATGGTCGGCAGTGCCGGCGCCGGTGGGCTTCAAAAATCCGGTTAAAGACAAAAAAAGTAACTACTCAGCTCAACTTTAGCAAATTTGCTTTTTCGGGGCCTCGGACCGGGATAAGATGGTGTTGTGTCCCGACGGGTAAGCTTTTCAAAGTGGCCCACCCTTGATTTCAAGGCTT
>CAYVTN010000308.1:0-3927 GCA_964454395.1 uncultured bacterium
TGAAAATGATTTATCGGGCATGGAAATCTGCACCAATATCCGTCAGGACAAAAGCCTGCCTTATATTCCCATCATTATGGTCACAGGCATGGAATCCAGGGAAGGTAAAATCAAGAGCTTGGAAAACGGTATTGATGACTATATCTTAAAGCCTTTTGACCACGAGGAGCTGCTGGCCAAGGTGCAGGTGATGCTGCGCATCAAAGGCCTTTATAACGATCTCCTGAAGACGCGCAAGGACTTGCTCAAAGCCGAACGTATGGCCGCCGTGGGCCAGCTGGCCGCAGCCATGGCGCATGAAGTACGCAACCCCTTGTCCATTATCAGCACGTCCGTGCAGTTCCTGAGAAACAAGCTGGATGGCCAGGACGAGGCCCGGGACATCATGGAGACCATCTTAAGGAAAATTTCCGCGATCGACGGTACCATCCGCGAGCTTTTAGCCGTGGCCAGGCCGCTCAATTTGAAGCGGGAGGCCATGCAGCTCAACCAATGCGTACAGGATGTGGTCTCCTTTATCCGGGAAAAATGCCTGGTGCAGGAGGTGGCCCTGGATTTGAACCTGCAGGAAGCCTTGCCTGATGTCATTGGGGATTATGACAATCTGCAGCGGGTTTTATTGAATATTTTTATCAATGCTTTGAACAGCATGCCCAAAGGCGGCGCCATGACCGTGACCACCATGAGCAACGGCCAGGGCATGGCCAAAGTCCGGATCAGGGATACGGGACGGGGCATTGAAAAGGAGGATATCGATCATCTCTTCGAGCCTTTCTTTACCAAACAAAGCGGAGGGTCGGGCCTGGGCCTGTTTCTGGTCAAAACCATTGTTGATGACCTCAACGGCCAGATTGACGTGGAATCCACCCCTGGCCAAGGCACCACTTTTTCCATTGAGTTACCGATAAGAAAAAGTAAAAAATAATTAAAGCTATGGAAACATTTCCCGATACTATCATTGCCGGAGAAGGGAGTATTCACTATGCCACCAACTAAAATGATCGACTACCACCGTTGGAGAAAAGAGATTGAAAACAAACACTTTTCAGACGTCACCAAGAATTTTGATTTTAATTTAAAGCACGTGATTCTTGATTCTGGAAAATGCTTTGGCGACAATCCGACGATAACGCAACAATTGGGGAAAAGGGGCGAGACAAGCGGCATGATTAAGCATCACGATGAAAAAGCATTTAAAAAATTAATTGGTGATTTAAAGAAATCTTGTGAAAAAGAAAGGTTTTTCAGGCAGGACAAGGTCGACGAAATTAAAAGGCTTATCCAAGACAACCAATATCATGTTTCCGGTAAAATGGTGGTGGACAAGTGGTTCCCTGACGATCCTGCAATGTGATTCTTCTTCTAGGGTCCAAATTACCTAATAAAAAAGCCCGGCCAGTGCCGGGCTTTTTTATTTACGGCCTGTTAAAAAAAAAATCCTGAAAATATCCTTGTAAAAAAAGTCTATTTTTATTTTTTCCAATGATTTTCACCGTTCATCAACAGGTTATTAACACTTGGTACAGGTTTTGCAAATAGAAGAGGCACCACACATCAGAGGTCAATGGATGACAACTGCGCTGGCGCCAAAGATTGTAATGATTGACGATGAACCGGAAATTTGCTGGATTGTTAAAAAAGTTTTGGAAGAAAACGGCTTCAATGTGGAAACCGCCTTTAACGGGGAGCGTGGTCTGGACACTGTAAAAATTCAAAAGCCGGAGTTGGTGCTGCTCGATATCAAACTTCCCGGCATCGATGGTCTGGAGACACTCCAGAGATTAAAGTCATTGGAAAAAAAGATCTTGGTCATCATGCTATCGGCTTTCCATGACGTTAATGCCGCTGTGAAATGTATGAAACTCGGCGCCTACGATTACATCAGCAAACCGGTCGACGTGGATGAGCTCCTCATCACCATTAAAAACGCCCTTAAAACCAAACGTCTCATGAGCGAAGTGGATGAACTTCGCGACCGCATGGCCAAAAACGACCAGGAAAAAATGATATGGTCCAGCCCGGCCATGGAAAAAGTTATTGCCATGATCGACCATATTGCACCCTATGACGTGACCGTATTGATCCAAGGGGAGAGCGGCACGGGCAAGGAATTGATTGCCGGGCACATTCATGCCCGCAGTCCCCGCTCTGAAAAACCGCTGATCAGCATTGATTGCAGCGCCCTGCCGGAGAACCTGGTGGAATCGGAACTCTTTGGTTATGACCGGGGCGCATTTACCGGCGCCAACGAAAACAAACCGGGCCGGTTCGAACTGGCTCACGGGGGCACTCTTTTTCTGGATGAAATCGGCAATCTGCCCATGCGCACCCAGGTGAAATTACTGCGGGTCTTGCAGGAAAGAAAAATTCAACGCCTGGGCGGCAAAGAAGAAAAAGTCATTGATGTGCGCCTGATTACAGCCACCAACACCAATCTGCTTAAAGCCATAGCAGAAGGCCAGTTTCGTGAGGACTTATATCACCGCCTCAATGAATTTAATGTCGTGCTGCCGCCCCTGAGAAACCGGCAGGGCGATCCTTTATTGCTGGCCAATTATTTTCTGAAGCAATTCAACCACCAATTCGACAAACAAGTGACCGGTTTCTCACCGGAAGTCATCACCATGATTGAAAACTATGGCTGGCCCGGCAACATCCGGGAATTGATGAACACCGTGAAACGGGCGGTGGTGCTGACCCAGGACCAGGTGGAAAAGGAACACGTTAACCTGGACTGCCTGCAGGCCCGGCCCCAGAGCTTTCCCGAACCGGAGCGCGTGCCGGTGGTGGACCTGCAGCAGATCCGTCCGCTCAAGGAAATCTGCCAGGAAGTGGCGCGTAAAGTGGAAAGAGAAACCATCATCAAGGTATTGGAGGAGACCCGATGGAATAAATTAAGAACCGCCAGGCTTTTGAAAATCAATTACAAAACCTTGTTCAACAAAATCAAAGAACTAGGAATCTAAGGGGGTGGATGCAATGAACGCAATGGATCAAGATTTGTGGACGGCTTATCAACAAAACGGGGACATGAACGCCAGGGAAACCCTGCTCAAAAAGAACATTCCTTTGGTGCGTTTTACCATGGAACGCATGACCATTCCGCAAAACCGGTCCTGGCTGGATATGGATGATCTGATGACCGCAGGCATTATCGGACTCATTGATGCCATTGAAAAATTCAATCCCGAACTGGGCGGCAAATTCTCCACTTATGCTTATTTCCGGATCCGCGGCGCCATCTTGGATGAGATGCGGGCCATGGACTGGGTGCCCCGCAGTGTACGCCAAAAAACCAGGGAAATCGAACAGGCTTACGAAGCCTTGGAAAGAAGACTGCACCGCAACATTACCGAACAGGACCTGGCCCGGCACATGAAATTGCCGATCAAAAAAGTGCACGCCATGCTCAATGAAATCAATATCCCGCCGGTGGTTTCCCTCGACGAGATGATGGAAGACCGCGATAAAAAACGGCGTGACGTGGTGCCTGCCGATTCCTCCAGCAACGATCGCGGCATGATCAATGCTTTTGCCGACCTGGCGGCCAAAGAATCCAAGGAATTGCTGGCCGAGATGATCGAACGCCTGCCGGAAAAGGAACGGCTGGTATTGACCCTGTACTATTATGAAGAATTGACCCTGAAGGAAATCGCGGCCATCCTGGAAGTGACCGAATCCCGCGTTTGCCAGATTCACGGCCAGGCAATTGTTCATCTCAAAGGCGCCATGAAAGCCAACCGTCACGATTTTGTAATGAATTAAAATTCAAGCATTTAGCCATTTTTATATTGCGACACAGACGGCCAGTGACTATAATTTACAGGTTCCAGCGCTCGGACCAGATCCTAAAGATGGAGACAGAGATTATGGCCGAACCCAAGATATTAATTGTGGACGACAACCAGGAAATCATTGATCTGATCA
>CAYVTN010000309.1:0-411 GCA_964454395.1 uncultured bacterium
GCCAGTAAATATACTCCTCAGATTCGGGCGTTCGGCAAACAAACGATGCACAACGCTTGTCATGGCATCCTTATCAAGCATGCCGGCGAAGAAGCCTATGCCCATAACGGTATTGATCAGCTCGGTTAAATGGTGCGGATGCTGTCCCAGTCCGGCGGTCAAGGCGGTTTCCGGTGACAAGAGTAATTTCAGAATCACCCCGGATAAAAGCCCGGCGCCCAGGATCCATGTCCAGAGTTGTCCGTTGCCCCCTTCTTCATCAGGAAAGTATTCCTGCAACAGTAAACTCAAAGTCTTTCTATCCACCACTACATTGTGTTTTCTTGACAACTCTATAATGGTTTGAAAACGCTTTCTTTTGTCCAATTCGTCAAGAAAACCGCGATAAGCTTGCACCAATTCATCTAGTGA
>CAYVTN010000309.1:421-2240 GCA_964454395.1 uncultured bacterium
GAATGGATGGCCGGTTTAAGAATCTCATTTTCGATCATATGGCTTTCTATTGCTTCATCCTTTAAAAACAACGCCAAAAAGGGCCTGCGCAGGGGCGGGTGCAAGGCTTCCAGCGCCTTTCTGACAGGTGATTCAGACGGCATTTGATCAAAATGGGAAAAAAAGTCTTTAATCACCCCTTCCAGCTTCGTGACAGCCTCTTCCCCCAGCAACGTCTGCAGCAGAATACTGATATTCTCGCTCGTTTGCAAGTTCTGATGATTTACCAGCTCCACCACCTGGGCCAAGTCAATGCTTTGATCAAGCAAGCCTTGAAGAATATCCATGCGGTTTGTTTCCGGCACTTCATTCACTGCCGCGACAGCAGCGGAAAGCCATTGCATTTCCCTCCGGGTTTGGGTTAGGGCTTGAATAAGCCGGTCATTTTGCAATAGCTTTTCATCCAACAACCTAACTATTTCTTCCAATTCCTCAATGGAATAGCTGCTGTTGATAAGCATTTTCATGACCGTCTTTAGCACGCTTTCATGATGCTTAAGGTAGAACTCATAATTCTTCTCAGGGCCGCGATCACCTTTGATAAAGGTTTGAACCATGTCTGGTGAAAGATCTCTGTCTGTGGGGTCCCGGATTAGCTGGATTAACAGGTTCATGCCTTTGGTCAATTCAGGCAAAGGAAGCTGGTCCCGGACTACTTGAGGCCACGATTTCAACCATGCCGGTGATTCATCCGTGGTGATAGCCTGCACGATAGTTCTGCTGACAACCAGCTTCACATGACGAGTTTTGGAAATAGCCTGGCTGAATTTACTGGCCAGATCATCCCAGGAAAGCACATCTTGAGATGGGGAGGGAGGCTGCAGATGCTTCAAAGAATCCAGTAGTTGGGTTAACTCATGCCTCAACGCATGTTCTTCCACCAACCCTGCCCCGTTCAGCATGGATCCAATAGTACTTAAACGCTCACGCAAGCGATCCACTTCGGCGAGGCGCTGAAAATGTGTTACCTTTTTCCCCATAACCGCAGCTCCGGCTACTTTTTCAAATTCTCCCTTTAGATTCAAGAGGTCTTGATTGGTCAAGCTTGAGCCTAAAATCGAACCACGCTCATTAACGCCTTTCCAGCGCCCGGTTACCCAAGTGGCCACGTCTTGCAATTTTTCCAGTTCCCGGTGGCGACTGATGGTTTTCATGATGACAGTGGGTTTGATGTCTCCCGGTTTTTGAAAAATTGCCACATAGGCTTCAAGTTCAGACAGGGAGAGGTTACTTCCAAGGAAAGAAGCCACCGTCTTGCCATCAAGCAGGGATAAGTGATTACCTTGGTTTAAAAAGGCCCACAGCTCCATATTTTCCTTGAACCGTCTGATATAATGGTGTCTATAACGTGGGTTGGTCATTTCACTGATGTCATCTTGATTAAAAAAAGCCGCTTGATCGGGTTGGCTGATATGCCCAAGGATTAAGGGAAAAAGGGTTTCCCAATTGCGGTGGACCAAGGGAATACGTTCAAGTTCATCGGCAAAAGCATGGCTGCGAAACCATTGCTGTCCATCCAGTTCCGTAAGTACGGCTTTCATATCAGGGACCAGATTCATCCTTTTCCAAAACACCTTATCTTCCACTTCATTGCCTGATTCAGTCATGCCCAGCCCTTGCAACCCTGCTTGGTTCCGTGAAAAAATCATTGCCAACAAGTTCTGACTGAAGGGGGTCAAAGTATTAAACCATTCAAGTAATTCATGGTGATCCCCGTTAGTCCGCCTACCGGCAGCGGTTTGTCGCCGGTGCCCGTGCCCGGGGGGTGGAAGATGAAAAG
>CAYVTN010000309.1:2250-3903 GCA_964454395.1 uncultured bacterium
GCTTAACAAAAAAAAGATGAAGCCTGTCTTTAACCTTTTGATTCATTCCCAAAGCCAATAACCGGGCAAAATCCAGGGCGCTCCAATGTTTACCCAATACCAGTAATTCCCGAATTTCTTTCAACCCCATTGACCGTTTAACGAGATGCTCCACCAGTCCCGCCGAATTCTTGATTTGCAGTTTTTCAACCAGGTCCAAAATCGCCATCAACCGCTGGTCACTGCCGTTTTTCATGGCCACACATTCGCCAATAGACGTCGGGGACATGCCCATGGCACTCAGGCGCTCATACAGGCTCAGGAGCACCGGCAAAGGACGGGGCTTTAGAATAAGGCGACGCAAAAGATCGTATGGAAGGCTCTTATTGACCAGCGCCGTTAGTTCTGCGGCTGATTTGGCGGTATCCACTGCCGCTTCCAACAGGCTGCGTTCCATCGGCAACTTTTTCTTTTTGAAATACTGGTAAATAATCGCCAGCTGTTTCCGATGATTTAAAAATTTATTGATTCCACTATCACTGAAGCTTTTTTCAACCGCTTTTGGTTCCCGCCAGGGCTCGATCTCTTTATCCTCTCCGGTCGGCGCTAAAGCCCCTATCACCATATGAATGAGGGTGTCATCACTGTTACTGAGTAAGGTCTCCCTCTTTTCACGGTCAGAAAGGACTTTATCAAGCGCTGTTCGCCGTTGATTCAGTTCCGTTCGCAGCGCACTTCTCAGCACAAGGGCTTTGTTATCCGGTATCATTTCCGTCCTTTGTAAATCGCCCACCAGGCCCATCAATTTCTTGGGCAATTGTTCTTCTTGGGCAAGGATCTGTTTTCCGATGATCTCCCTGAGTTTCAAGCGCAGGGCGTCCCGGTTGATAATACGCGTCTGATGCTTCCCCAATAGATTTTTACTTATGGCTGCATTGGACAATCGGGTTCTCAATATGTCGTCACAAGCATAACCGGAATACCCTTTTCGCTCAAGGCCGGACAAAAGCTCATCAAGACCTTGAACAGGTCCTGCCCGTTTAAACAGTCGGGTTGTTAAATAAGGCGTCAGGTTGTATTTATCAATAATTCGGATATAGTCATCAACTTCTTGCACTGGCATCCTTTTTCGAAACATGGCAGCTATCGCATCAGGCGATATTTTTGGTTTCCCTGCGAGTAGTGACCAGAGTTGCAAATGATCCACAAAATAAGCCCATCCTTGCTGCTGAATGACGGCACGTTGGCTGGGATTTAAAAATGACCGGCTTTCATTAGGTTCGGTCAGATGGTCCAGTATAAGGCTGAATACCCTCTCTTCCGTGTGATCAACAGCAGGCAGGTTTTTGACAGCTTGTTTAACCTTGTTCTTGACTAACCAGTTCATTTGAGCCAGTTGATCAACGACCGGTTCCCAATTCAGAGCTTCACCGTCGGCCTCGATGATTTTCCGAGAGTCCCCTCCGCCCCGGCCGCCTTGATGTTGCTGCATCATGACCAGAACCGGCCATTGCCAGTGCAGCCAAGGCCCGCCGATAGTCATGCCCTGGGTGACAGCAGGCCAAAGGATCTCCAATGGCCATTGCCAGTGAAACTTAATCGTTGGAAAAGTTAATCGGGACGACAACCTTTGAAATACAGGATTGTAGGTACCTGATTCAACTTGAACAACGG
>CAYVTN010000310.1:0-3901 GCA_964454395.1 uncultured bacterium
GAGACGCAACATACATAAGGTTTTTAATGGTTTTAAGTCCGACAGACTCCTAGAAGAAGCATCTGTCCGGTTTTTTAAGCCCGATAAAAATTTGCCAAAGTTAACTTATTAATTCAAAGTGCAGTTGCAGAAATAGTTCCAAATAAAAAAAGAGGAGAACCACTGGTTCTCCTCTTTTTTTATTTGACTGCATCTTTCGATGCGTGTAATGCTATTTTTTCTTTGTGGCTTTTTTTGCGGTGGCTTTCTTAGCAGTCTTCTTTACAGCTTTTTTAGCAACTTTCTTTACTGCCTTCTTGGCTGTTTTCTTAACAGCTTTCTTTGCTACTTTTTTTGCCGCTTTTTTTACTGCCATTTCGTGTCCTCCTTGAGATTTGTTGAAATAGTTTGAAAGCACCTTTGTTTTTTTATAACACACTTTCTCTTTGGAGCGAACTTTTTTTTATTGCTAAAAAAATTTTATTGTTGAAGTTAGTATCGATGCTATTCGTGCTGACTTAATATTTTTTTTACTCCACCGCAATTTTTTTTATCTCATCACCGACGGTAATGGCTTGCACCACGTCCATGCCTTCGGTGACTTGGCCGAAGACCGTATACTTTCCATCCAAACTGGGCTGGGGGTTCAAGCAAATATAAAACTGACTGCCCGCGCTGTCGGGATCAAAAGCGCGGGCCATGGCCACCGTGCCGCGCAGATGAGGGCGGGTATTAAATTCCGCTTTAATGGTGTAACCCGGACCGCCGGTGCCGTCGCCTTTGGGGCATCCCCCCTGGATCACAAAGCCCGGCACCACCCGGTGCCAGGTTAAACCGTCGTAAAATTTTTTCCGGGCCAAGGCAATGAAGTTGGCCACTGTTTGCGGCGCATCGTCTTTGAAGAACTTGAATTGAACGGTGCCTTTGTTGGTTTCAATCACGGCAAAGTGATAAGGGCTGGTTTCTTCTGTCATCAGTCTGATCTCCTTTTCTGCCTGCGGTATAAACCGCTTTTACTGCTTTACACTTTTTTTGGCCTATAGGGTGTGGGCCTTGTCGGATACAGGAGCACGGCGGTTGTCCCGCGAATGCCGGGAGGCCGTGCCCCTGCCAGGACCAAACCGAAAAATCATTAACGCCACTTGCCGACTTGGACTCCAACGGTGGTTAACGCACCGTCACATGCAGCATGCGGTCGCCGACACGGATGGCCTCCACCACGTCCATGCCTTCCGTCACCTGACCGAACACCGTGTACTTGTGATCCAAAAACGGCGCCGGCGCCAGACAAATATAAAACTGACTGCCTGCACTATCGGGGTCCTGGCCGCGGGCCATGGCTACCGTGCCCTTGAGGTGGGGATGATCGTTAAATTCGGCTTTGATGGTGTACCCCGGTCCCCCCGTGCCATTGCCATTGGGATCACCGCCTTGAATAACGAATCCCGGCTCCACCCGATGCCAGGTCAAGCCGTCATAAAATTTTTTCCGGGCCAGGGTGATAAAATTTTTAACCGTATTGGGCGCGGCTTTGGGAAAGAACTTAAACACGATGGTGCCTTTGTTGGTTTCAATCACCGCTTCGTGATACGCTTGTGTTGCCGGTGTCGGCGTCGCTGTCGCCACCGCTCCCGCTGCGGTTGTGTCCGCTTTTTCTTTTCCGGTCTGATTGACCGGGGTGCCGGAGCATCCGCTCCATAAAAGCAGAAGTGCTGTGAGAGAAATAAGATAACGTGCACGCATAACATCCTCCTTCTTGGTTTAAAAATGCAGTTATGACACCTGATTGAATCAATGATGCCCTTTTCGCAGCTAAAACTATTTTAACAAGGCTTTTAAATAATTCAATTTGCCCCCGGCCAGGATGATTTCTTTTTCCATCGCGGACCAGTGATAGGTCACTTCGATCTCATGGCCGGTGGTCAGGTTATGCACCCGCAGGGGCTCGCCTTTTTTGATGCGATGTTTCAACTCCGGCAGAATAAGTTCATCGCCGTCTTTGATCAACTGGTAGTCGCTGGGATCGGCAAAGGTCAGGGGCAGAATACCGAAGTTGATCAAGTTGGCCCCGTGAATGCGGGCAAAGGATTTGGCGATGACCGCCCTGATGCCCAGATAACGCGGCGCCAGCGCCGCGTGCTCCCGGGAAGAGCCCTGGCCGTAATTTTCCCCGCCGATAATGTAACCGCCTTTGGCAGCCTTGGCCCGGTCGGCGAAACTGTGATCCAACCCTGAAAACACATATTGGGCAATGGCCGGAATGTTGGAGCGCAAGGGCAACACCTTGGCGCCAGCGGGCATAATATCGTCGGTGGTGATATGATCACCCCACTTGGCCAACACCGCGCCCTTGTCTTCCCGCGGCAAAGCGTTGAACACAGGCAGCGGTTTAATGTTGGGACCGCGCACAATGACCAGCTTATCCGTGGCGCCTTTTTTCGGCAGGATCACCAGGCTGGAATGAACTTCGGCTTTTTTAGGCAGCGTGAATTTCCTGATGGAGGTAATGGTCCGGGGATCCGCCACTTGACCGGCCAAGGCCGCCGCGGCCGCGGTTTGCGGCGAGACCAGGTAGACCTCGGCATCCTTGGTGCCCGAGCGCCCCTTAAAGTTGCGGTTGAATGTTCTCAAAGTGACGGCGCCCGAGGCAGGCGCCTGGCCCATGCCAATGCAGGCGCCGCAGGCAGGTTCCTGCACGCGGGCGCCGGCCGCAATCAAGGCCGCCAGCGCGCCGTTGCCTGCCAGGGCATTGAGCACTTGCTGGGAGCCGGGCGTTATCACCAGCGAAACGCCGGGATGTACCCGCCGCCCGGCCAGAATGCCGGCCACGGTGACCAGATCGGCCAGCGATGAATTGGTGCACGATCCGATAATGACTTGCTGTGGTTTAAGACCCTTGAGCCCCTTAACCGGTTTGACCGCATCCGGCGAATGGGGGCATGCGGCCAGGGGCTCCAAGGCTGACAGGTTGATTTCAATGGTGCCGCCTGAATAAACGGCATCCTTGTCCGCGGCCAGCGGAGAAAAATCTTTGCCCCGGCCCTGGTAAATTAAAAAGGCCTTGGTGATGTCATCAGCCGGAAATATACTGGTGGTGGCGCCGGTCTCGGCCCCCATGTTGGTAATGGTCGCCCGTTCCGGCACGGACAATGTCTTAACGCCGGGGCCGGTGTATTCCAGAATCTTGCCCACACCGCCTTTTACGGAGAGACGGCGCAGCACTTCCAGAATGACATCCTTGGCCGAAACCTGCCGCGGCAGTCTTCCGGTCAGGCGGATGTTGACCACCTCGGGGCAGGTCAGATAAAAAGGCGCGCCGCCCATGGCCGCGGCCACATCCAGGCCGCCGGCGCCAATGGCGATCATGCCCAACCCGCCGCCCGTGGGCGTGTGGGAATCAGATCCCAGTAGGGTTTTGTCCGGCCGGCCGAATTTTTCCAAATGTACCTGATGGCATATGCCATTGCCCGGTTTGGAAAAGATGGCGCCGAATTTGTTGGCCGTGGTTTGCAGAAAAGCGTGGTCATCGGCATTTTCAAATCCGGTTTGCAAGGTGTTGTGGTCCACATAGGACAAGGAGAGTTCTGTTCTGACTTTTTTAAGACCCAGAGCTTCAAACTGGAGCCAGGCCATGGTGCCGGTCGCATCCTGCGTCAGGGTCTGGTCGATCCTGATGGCAATGGTGGCGCCCGGTGTAAGCTCCCCTTCCTTAAGATGGCCGCTGAGCACTTTTTCCGCCGCAGTCATCGGACGGCTTTGGACAAGCGCAGGCTTCTTTGTTTTTTTGGAACCGTTTTTTTTGGTCATATCATCACCTCATTGGAGGCTGGTTTTCCAACATCTCCATTTTTCATGAAATTAATTCTTTCAGTTTGATAGGGGCGGGGATGGACGCCGCTAGGGACGTTGCGTTTTTTCCTGA
>CAYVTN010000311.1:0-3890 GCA_964454395.1 uncultured bacterium
AAGCAGAACAGTTTTATGAACAGAGCCGGCTGAAGGAAGCGGAAATCAGCTGGCAAAGAGCGCTTAGTCTGGCTCCCCAAAATGCCGATGCTACAGCAGGGCTGAAGCGGTTGAGAGAGGAGACCTACCAAGCCGATGAAGAACGCCCCTTTGATAAGATGGCCCAAGCTTTGTACGAAGAAGGCATGAGCGCCTACCGGCAGCAGGATTGGGAGCGGGCCCAGCTTAAATTGAAAGAAGCGGAGAAACTGATTATTTCCCAATCCCAGGTCAGCCATTATTTAAACCTGGTCAATGAGGCCCTGGCCCGGAAGGCTTTTAAACAGGAAATGCTGGTCTTGCGCCAAAAGGCTGAAGCACTGGAAGCCGAAGAGCAATGGCAGGATGCTTGGCGGGTATGGCAACAGCGGCGGCAAAAAATGCCCGATGACCCGGCCGGTATTCAAGGACTGGCACGATGCAAGCAGGCTTTGCAGCCTTGGGTGGACAAGGAACTTGCCCTGGGCCGGAAAGCCCTGGAAACCTATAATGCGGCGTCAGCCCGGCGGTGCTTTAACAATATTTTAAGTCTTTTTCCTGATCAGTCTGAAGCCCGGCAAGGGCTAAACCAGGCTGAAGCATTGCCGCAAGGCGGACAGCAGAAGCCATCCGGCCGCCAACAGGCGCAGGCAAAATTTAATGAAGGCGTAACCCTTTTTCGCCAGGGCCGTTATGCCGATGCCGTGGGGCTGTGGGAAAACGCTGTGCGTCTTGATCCGGAAGAGGGTCGTTACCGGACCTGGTTGAAAAAAGCCAAAGCCCGCGCCACGGCGCAGGAAACCCAAAACATGCGGCAGGCGGAAGTGCGTTATGCCGACGGCCTGGCTGCCTATCAACGGGGAGAACTGGAAGAGGCCTTGAAAGACTGGAAGGAAGTCCTGAGTCTTAATCCCGGGCATGAAAAGGCCAAGATTAATATCGAACGGGTTGAAAAGGAATTGGAATAATGTCGTATTGAAACAGGAGAATATTTTGGCTACTCCACAGCACCTAGGTGAACGGCAGGATACTTTTTTCTTTGAATTCAAACTCTCGGAAGTGAACTATGGCGGCAAAATGCGCTTTCAACAAGCCGCTTTTCCACCGGGTGCTTCGAACCAAGAAAATCTGGAATACCTGATTTATAATGCCATTGACCGCTTTGGACAACTGTTGGAAGAAAAAAACAGGGACGAGCTTCAGCCTTTGACTTCCGGGCAGCCGGTTTTGAATGCCATTTACCTGGATTTATGGGCCGCTGTGCCGCAAGTGACCTATGCCGGTTTTCGCCATTGGATAGAGAAGCATGTTCAACCTATTATCAATGTTTACCGGCAGATCAAGAAAAATGCGCTTCTCCAGGAACAAGCATTACGGGTCAAACGGCTGCACTATTTTGCGGTTTTAAGTACGGTCACCTTGATGGCCGAGATGATTAGCGAGTACTTTGAAAAACATATCGACCGCCTGGGCCGCCTGGCACTGACAGCCCGTTGGACCCTAGGGCGGGTCCTGAGCCTTCTGCTTCTGGGTGTGGAGAATGACGCGGCCATAAGACAAGCCTTGGCCGAAAATCGTGTGGAACAGGATCCGGGTGGCGCCATCCGCCGGTTGTTCAATCCCTTTGTCCTTGCCTTTACTGATGCGGCTGATGCCGGCTTGATAGATGAAATTTTACTGGGGCCCAATCCTTACCGCATACCCCTGAGCCTGAGAAATAAAATCAACCGCCTTTACCGCCTGATTCTCAGCAAAAGTAAAAAATTCACGGCTTTCAACCTCAACCGGGTGCTGTCCGAACCGGGCAATTATTTGAAAGTGATGCAGGACAGGGAAACCAAACAGAAGATTCTGCGTGCTTTCCGAAAAGACCGGGCCTTGCGCACGGAGTTGGTGCTGGAAAACAGCAAATTGCGGCTGCAGGAACAGCTGCGCCGGATTCTGGAACAAACCGAAGTCACACCTGAATTGATGCTTTTTAGCAATAATGATAAACGGCTTTTGGAGTTGCTTACTAAAAAAGGCATGAGAAGACAATTCTGGAAGCACGTCAAGCACAAATCCGGCCAATGGCAGGAGGGCTTTAAACGCCACCTCGATCAGGATCTGGTCCTGATAAAGAAAAGCAAGAGCCGCTGGTTGGGCCGTCTCGATCGCCGCGTTTTGCTGATGGAAATTACAGCGCTGCAGGAACGGCTGATGCAATATTTAAGCCAGATGGAGGATTTCAAGCTGGTCCGGAGCCACTATGGCCGGGATAGCAATCAAGGAGCCAGCTGGATGGGGTTGAAACTTTGGCGCGCTTATGAAATGAAGTTCAATAAACTCTCAGTCAGTGACCATGACCGGTTTGTATTAAACCGGGTCTGGGAGAAAAAACGGATCGATGTGGAAAACAGCTTTGCCGAAGGCAACATGTATTTGATCCGGCCTCAGGGTGACATTTATCTCAATGGCCTGGGACGGCGCAACAACGTGATCTTCATGTTTGCCGACCTGCGCAATTCCACGGAAACCACCATGAAATTGACCAAGGACACGGCCTCCTATCTGACGCCTTATCTGTCAGCAGTCAACAAGGCCGCCAAACAATGCGGAGGCACCCGCATTTATTTTGCCGGTGACGGTTTTGCCGCCTACTTCAACCGCATCAGTGATGGTCTGCGCGCGGCCTATGTGATCAGCGCCCATTTCGCCAAGTTGAGAAAAACTTCCAGCGAAGAGACCATCAGGAAAGCCAAAGAAATCTATCAGCGGGCCATAGCTTTAGCGCCCGAATTGATGCAGCCGGAAAAAATAAGGCCTGTGTTGCAGGACGACTCTTTGAGCCATGATCCGGAAGTTAGGGATTTTTTAATCGATCTCGCCAACATCGAGGACACATCTTTGGATGAACCAACCCTGAAAAAAGCCCTGGCCAGAGCCGCAGAATCCTATTCCATGCCCAGAATTGATGCGGGCATTGCCTTCACCACCGGCGAATTGTTCAAGGCCATGGTGGGTGACGAAGGTGAGGAGAAAATTCCCATCGTCATTTCCCCCCAATTAACCCAGGCCGCGCGCTTATCCGGCTCTTCCGAGGTGGTTAAGGCTCATATTGAAGCCGAGTTTCCCCAGCGTTTTGTGTACAATGTTTATACGTGGGATAAAAAACTGTATAATCGCGGCATTGTGCTGACCAAAGCGGTATTCGAGGATCTCAAACAAGAGGTGGGGCTTTTTCCCGTGACAGCGACCAAAGCCCCTTTTAATCAGGAAAAGCTCTTTTTTTATGATGACGGCATATTAAAGAAGCGCATCGTCCTGCGGCTTTGCAAGGAAGCCGTAATGCTCAAGGGCATTGACAAGCCCTGCACGGTGGTGGAAGTGGCGCCGCCGGGGTCGGTATTGGACAGGTTGTTCGGCGCCGTGGAACAATTAGTTTAAAGAAAAAGCTTGGCGGGCCATGCGCCGGTCGTAAACCTTCATGACAAAATGGCGGAAATTCTTCCAGTTGCTGAAATCATACCACCCTTTAAAATGAGTGAAATTTCTTTCTTTTAGCGCCCGGGAAAGGGTAGCCAAATTTTTAAAAATTTCCGGTTTCTGAATTTCGTAAGTATTCACTGCTTCCAGAACCTGTTGCCGTTGCTCAATGTCGGCAGACAGGGATTCGGGAAATTCCGTTTTTTCCTCTACCAGGGATTTGGAGCCTAAAAAAAGGACCATTAGCTGTTTTGTGGTATAATGATCAAGCATGTCCATCTCCTGTAAGTATTTGTTTGACCTAAATCCACCGTCTGATTTTTATTTGGCAGCCCCCCTTGGGCCCATTTTATTTTTCGGGCTTAAATTGGGACTCGACTCGCGCCGACCGCGAGGACGCCCTTCAG
>CAYVTN010000312.1:0-3884 GCA_964454395.1 uncultured bacterium
TGGCAGTGCGTGCAGGGGCACGGCATGCCGTGCCCCTGCGGCTTAAATCCTCCAGTGTTCACCCTTTTCATTTCAACCATTTCGGCCACAGATGCTCACAGATGGAATAAACGTCCCCCCTGATAAACCAGAGTGGCCACCACCAGCCCCAGCAGCGTCAGGCCCAGCCATTGCCCCACGGCCCATGTCCAGGATCCGCTTTCCTTGCGCATGGTGGCAAAGGTGGCCATGCAGGGCGAGGCAATCAAGGTAAACAACAGGATGCAAAAACCCACCAAGGGTGAATAAGCTGCTTGCAGCTGCTGCCGCAGTTGTCCCACCTGTTTTTCACCCACGGCAAAGATAATACCCAGTTGAGCTACAAAAACTTCCTTGGCCGCCAAGGACCCCAGCAAGGCCGTGCCAATGCGCCAGTCAAAGCCCATGCGCCCGATCACCGGCTCCATGGCCTTGCCCACCTGTCCGGCAAAGGAGTGCTCCAGACGTTGGCTGGCTGTCATGGTCCGGACCTGTGCGCCTTGAGCAGCCAGAGCGGCTGAAGGAACCGGCGGCTTGGGGTATGAGGTCAGCACCCAAAGCACAATGGCAATGCCCAGAATAATCGTGCCTGCTTTTTTCACGTATTCCCAAGCATTGCGCCACATATGGGTCATGACACCGCGCAGGGTGGGCACGCGGTATGGAGGCAATTCCATAACGAAAGGACTCGACTCGCCCTTGAAGACAGTGGTGGTCAATAGTCTGGCTCCGGCAATGGCCAGGCCAATGCCGATCAAATAAATCAGCATGAGCATGGGGGCTTCCCAGGCTTTGGGAAAAAAGGCCGGAACGATCAGCATGTAGATGGGCAACCGGGCACCACAACTGATCAGAGGGATGACCGCCATGGTCACCAGCCGGTCTCGCCGGGTTTCCAGGGTTCTGGTGGCCAACATGGCCGGGACCGAGCATCCAAAGCCCAGAAGCATGGGAATAAAACTTTTGCCGTGAAGGCCGATTTTGTGCATGATCCGGTCCATCAGAAAAGCCGCCCTGGCCATGTAACCGCTGTCCTCCAGCACGGCAATGCTCATAAACAAAAACATAATGTTGGGCAAAAAAACCAGCACACTGCCCACGCCGCCCACAATACCGTCCTTCAGAAGGCTTTTCAGCGCACTCTCGCTTCCGGCCGGCCAAAGGCTGCCGAGCATCCCTCCCAAGGCTCCAAACCCCAGACTGAGCCAATGCATCAGGGGGGCGCTCAGGGTAAATGTCAAATAAAACACCAGGTACATCATGCCTAAAAAAATAGGAAATCCCAGGAAACGGCTTAAAAGAAGCTGATCGACTTTATCCGAGATGGTATGGCGGACTTCAATCGTATTCGTAACAGCCTCCTGGCAAGCCCCGGAAATGAAGCCATAGCGGGCATCAGCGATCAACATATCCGGCGTATCATGGTAAAGAAGATGAAGCCGCCGGGCTTCATGGTCCACCAGGTCAACTACATCGGGCTGATTTATCCGGCTCATGATAAGCGGATCTTTTTCCAGCACCTTGATGGCCAGCCAACGCAGGGGATAGGAAGAAGCCAGAGGCAACTTCTTGAGTTTCTTTTCAATGGTGGTTAGGGCAACTTGAATATCCTCCGGCCAGGAAAGGTGTTGTGGCGGCATGGCCGGTCCTTGCGCGGCCTGACGGACCGCCGCCGCCAACAATTCCTCCATGCCCCGCCCCTTGCTGCCCACGGTGTCGACAATGGGGCAATTAAAAAACTTTGCCAGCAGGGCATGATTGAAAACCAGGCCTTGTTTATGTGCCATATCGCTCATGTTAAAGGCCAGGACCATGGGAATATTTAATTCCAGAAGTTGGGTGGTCAGGTAGAGGTGTCTTTCCAGGTTGCCGGCATCGAGCACGTTAATAATGACATCCGGTTTTTCGTGGAGCAAAAAATCCCGGGCCACCACTTCTTCCGGCGAGGAGGCCGTCAGGCTGTAGGTACCAGGCAGATCCACCACCTTGAACACGACTTCCCCGTGGCGGCATGATCCCTCCCGTTTTTCAACCGTGACGCCGGGGTAATTGCCCACATGGTGTTGGGAACAAGTAAGGGCATTAAAGATGGAGGTCTTACCGGAATTGGGATTCCCGGCAAGGGCAACAATAATTTGTTCAGACATACATGGCCGCTCCTTTTTTTAGGCAAGACTAACTTTATGAGGTAGGACTTAATTTGTCAATCTTTTTTTGCAAAAGGCGGCTTTGGCCTTTACTTCCGCGGATACTCTTGTTAGGGTACCTTTAATGCATCCGGCCCGGCGGCCGGATAATTTCCCAGGCAAAGGAGTTCTTATGACGGTGTGCAAAGATGGCGACAGGGTAAAAGTTCATTACACAGGCAAACTGGAAAATGGAGAAGTGTTTGATTCTTCCCGGAGCGGAGAGGCTCCTCTGGAATTTGTGATCGGCAAAGGACAGGTGATTCCCGGGTTTGAATCAGGCGTCAAAGGTCTGGCGGTCAATGAAACCAAGACGGTTACCATCCCCCCGGAACAGGCATATGGCACCAAACAGGACCAGCTTATTTTCGATGTGGAACGATCCCAATTACCGGATGGGCTGAGCCCGGAAGTGGGACAGCAACTGGCCATTAGCGGCCAGGATGGCCGACAAGCCCCGGTCTGGATCACGGCCGTGAATGACAGCAAAGTAACCTTGGATGGCAACCACCCTCTGGCAGGCAAAACGTTGATTTTTGAAATCGAGCTGATTGAAATCAATGCTTCCAATTGATGGCAACGCCTGCCTTAGCAGGACCAGTTGGCAGTTAGAGCCTAGGCAGTGTCTGAACCCGATCATTCTCCAGTAGACCGATCAACCGCCCGGTGGCTGCGCGCACTTCCGGCGACAGCCCCCGGCCATCTCCTAGCACGGCTGGTTGCAGCCCCACGAAAAGAATGGGATGCTTGACATAAGGTTGCATCAGGTTAATCACCACTGATAAAGGCAGGGCATGGGTGCCCACGCCGACATCCTGAATTTTGTTTTCCGGAATAAGACGCAAGGTTCCTGGTGCTAATCCCATCTGCGCGGCATCCACCAATATCACCTTGTCAGGACGGTATTTTTTGATGACGCCCGTATAATTTTCCGGTACGGTGGCACACTCCAGCACCAGCCAATCGGGGTGGCTAAAAGACCGGGCCACAACCACCCCTGCCCCATCATCCAGACGATCATCATTGCCAATGCCCATGAGTATCTTGGCAGGTTGCTCCGGTTGTCTTAGATCCATGGCCGCCATTCTCTTTCCGTAGGAAATGGTCGCGACCGTTTCCTACGTTCGGGTGCACAAACAAAAAAAGGCGGCGCGATGAGCGCCGCCTTTAATCTTATCAGGAACCTTATTTTATTCCAGCACCATCTCTGCACTGTAGCGGTCGGTGGTGGCGGTTAAAAACGCTTGGCTCATGTAAAGTGATTTTTTCACACACACTTCCGTGCACTGTTCGCATTGAATGCAGTGGCCACGGTAAAGGGTAATGCATTTGTCTTCCCGGTTGATCTCTATGGCATTGGCCGGGCAAACACGTGCGCATAAGCCACAGGCCGTGCATCCTTTTTCCTTGTCATAAACAATTTGGCCTTTAAAACCTTCGGGCACTTCAATGGGCGCGTTAATGGTGGCCTTGCCCTCGGCAACCAGGGCCAGGAAATCAGTCACCGACGGTGGTAAATGCCTGGCCGGAAAAGGATTGGTGGCTGGTTTTTTAAACAATTGCTTTAAAACACGTTGCAGCATAGGTAAACGAAACATAATGATTCACCTTTAACTTTCAATAAGGTTTTTTTAATTCTGTACCAGCTAGGTCTTCGCTTTTTTGTGTCGATAACCTTGG
>CAYVTN010000313.1:0-3882 GCA_964454395.1 uncultured bacterium
TGGGATTATAGAACGACCGCAACATTTAGTGCAAGCCTTTTTTTGAAAAAACTTTATATAGTGTCCATTATATTGTGGTACAGAAGGCGACCTGACACATTTCCAAGATTGAACAGAGACAATTTAAATGACGGACTCATCCGCCCGGAAAGCATTGATGATATGCTCAAGGCTCTGCCCTTCACTGATAGCAATAACATCGAAACTGATATCCAACTGCTGATAAGCATGGCGCAACAGATAATGTTGGGCGCTTTTAATGATTCTTTTTTGTTTGCGCCTGTCAACGGCCTCTTGGGCAAGCGTCATGGAAGCGGCTTTGCGGGATTTGACCTCGATGAAAGCCAGATGATTTTTCTTTTTGGCAACAATATCAATTTCGCCAAAAGGCGTATAATAATTGGTGTGAAGAATTTGGTAACCTTTGGTTTTTAAATAGGCGCCTGCGGCCAATTCCTGTATTTGGCCCAGTGCCCGGCTATTTTTCAAGGCTGTCCATCCGTTCCTCTGGATGCTATTGGTGAAAAGCTCCTACGGTGCAGGTCACAAATACCAGACTTCCTGATCGCCTCCAGGTGTTGGGCCGTGCCGTAGCCTTTATGCCGGCCAAAGCCCCAGCCGGGATAATGGTCATCATAATCCGTCATGATTCTATCCCTGGTCACTTTGGCGATTATGGAAGCGGCGCTGATGGTAAGCGAGAGGCTGTCACCACGCACAATGACCGCGCCGTCGGCCATCCAGGGTGGGCGCTGGTTGCCGTCCACAAGAATATAATCAGGGGCAACGGCCAGAGCGGCCACGGCTTTTTGCATGGCCAAAAAGGTGGCTTGTAATATGTTGATCCTGTCAATGGTGGGGGCATCAACCACGCCCAGCCCAATGGCCCGGGCGTGCTCATGGATCAATATAAACAGTTTTTTTCTTTTTTGTTCCGTTAATTGTTTGGAATCTTTGACGGCAAATAGGGGTGACGGATCGGCGGGTAAAATGACCGCAGCAGCTACTACCGGACCAGCCAGCGGGCCACGGCCGGCTTCATCCAGGCCGGCGATAAGACGGTAGCCGGCCTGGAGTGCCTGATTTTCGTATGTTAAACAAGCGGATGGGGTTGACGCAGAAAATTGCGTCTGGCTCACGCTTTGGCCTCGGAAACCTCTTGTTCCTGCGCCGCCTTGGCCGCAGCTTCTTCTGCAGCCTGCCGCGCGGAAGAAGCCTGTTCTTCTTCCAAGGCTTTTAATTCCGCAGCCTGGATTTGCAATAATTTATCGCGGCCCAGTTGTTTGAGTTTGGCCTTTTTGCCGGTTCTGTTACGCAGATAATATAATTTAGCCCGGCTGACATCACTGCGTTTCATAATCTTAATGCCTTGGATCAAGGGTGAATGAATCAGCAGGGTTCTTTCCACGCCCACGCCGGAGGCAATGCGCCGGACTTTAATCATTTCATTGATGCCCGTACCCATACGTCCGATGACCACGCCTTCAAAGGCCTGGATGCGCTCTTTTTCGCCTTCTTTGATTTTCAGGCTGACCCTAATGACATCCCCCACATCAAAGCGGGGAATCCGGGTTTTTCTTAAGTGATCCTGCTCTACTGCTTTCAACAACGCCGATTTATTCATACCATCCTCCTACCTTTGCCCTTCCTTTGCGATATCTCGGTTTTTAGCCGTTCGAGCATATCCCGGTCCGATTCGCTGAGTTTGACATTTTCCAACAAATCAGGCCGCTGGGTCAATGTTCTTTTTAACTGTTCCCGGCGGCGCCATAACACGACCTTGTGATGATGCCCCGTTAATAGAATATCAGGCACGCGCCAAGGTCCGTAACGCGGCGGACGGGTATAATGGGGGTAGTCCAGAAGGCCGTCCATAAATGAATCATGACGGGACGATGCCTCATCACCCAAAACCATCGGGATTAAGCGCGCCACTGCATCAATAACCACGATAGCAGCCGGCTCTCCCCCTGTAAGCACGTAATCGCCGATGGAGAGTTCTTCATCGACCAAATGGTCATGGATACGCTGATCCAGGCCTTCATAATGCCCGCAAAGAAGAATGAAGGAACGCGCTTTGGCCATGGCGCCGGCCTGATGTTGATCAAAACGCTTTCCAGTAGGCGATAATAAATATACTTTAGCCTTGGGCAATTGCTTGCGTGCAACTCTGATGGCCCTGGCGACCGGCCCGATCTGCAGCACCATGCCCGCGCCGCCGCCGTAAGGTTTGTCATCAACGGTCAGATGTTTATTACGGGCAAAATCCCTGATATTAAGGACCTTGGGCTCAAATAGCCCTTTTTGCCGGGCCCGTTTTAGGATGGACGCTTTAAAATTGGGTTCAACCAATTCGGGAAAAAGCGTCAGTACCGCTACCTGCAGTGGGATTGGCTTACGCATTTTTATAGGGAATAGGCCGCTTAATGACCATGCGTTTTTCAGCCACGTCAACATCCTGGAGGACGCCTTCAATGACCGGCACCATCAATTCTCCCAAAGGACCATGTATCTCAAAGATATCATGCGGTCCTGGTTGCCAAACCTCCGTCACCTTGCCCAGGAACCGGCCTTGTTCATCAATGACCCGCATCCCAATCACATCATCGATATAATAACGTCCTTCCGGTAATGGGCTTCGCTCCCCGCGTCCAACGGCCAAATAACCGTTGATAAGGACCTGCACTTTTTCCGGCGTATTATAATCCTTGAATCGCACCAAAAAAAAACGCTCGGCAGGCCGCAGCTCCACAACCTTCAAGCGTTTCCGATCACCTTTAGAGGACACCCACCATATGTCCTGCAAGCGTTCGAAACGACCGGGCACATCACTCAAAGAATACAACCGTATCGCGCCTTCAAGACCATGGGTTTTCCCCAGCTTGCCGATCTTTATAAGATCATCCGGTGAATCCGGATGGAGTTGGCCTTTGGTCATTCCTGAACAACTAAGGCAACTTTTAACTTGGATTTAGTGGCGGAAGCCGTCACCAGTTGGCGGATGGCCTTGATGGTTTTGCCCTGCCGTCCGATGACACGTCCCAGATCTTCCTTGTCAACCGACAATTCCAAAACCAAACCATTATCAGTATTTTTCTCCTGAACCGCGACTGCTTCCGGGTTAACCACTAGGGATTTTACGATAAATTCAACCAGCTGTTTCACGGTTATTTTCCAACACTTTTAGATTCTTGGGCTTTTTGGAAAACACCGTTCTTTTTGAACAATTGGCGAACCGTGTCCGAAGGCAAGGCACCCTGATTGACCCAGTGGGCCGCACGTTCCACATCCAAATTAAGTCGGACCGGTTTTTTTGTGTTGTCATAAGTGCCCAATTGTTCCACGCAACTGTAGGGATTGCGTGAATCGTTTACCACCACGCGCCAAAAAGGTCTGTGAATGGTCCCTTTGCGCTGCAGCCGAATAACCGTACTCATAGTCTTAACTCCCCTTAGTGATCATTAAATTTTGGAGCCGATGACCAGACTCGAACTGGTGACCCACGGTTTACGAAACCGTTGCTCTACCAACTGAGCTACACCGGCCTGTAACCATTATCAGGTCCGTGATGCCTGACAATGAAATTAACATCCATGGTGCCGCGAGACAGAATCGAACTGTCGACACAAGGATTTTCAGTCCTCTGCTCTACCGACTGAGCTATCGCGGCACGGTTTTCATGTCAAAAAAAATTGTAACCGACACAAGAGAGCAGCATAGTAACAAAAGGTTTTTACAATGTCAAGATATTACTCAACTTTGGTAAATTTGCTTTTTCGGGCTTAAAGCGGGGCCACGAAACTGGATGACCACGGATCGTATCCTCACTAGGAGCCTGTCGGACTTTTTTGTTTGATGATATGGTATAATAACGAAGTTTCC
>CAYVTN010000314.1:0-3874 GCA_964454395.1 uncultured bacterium
TATCAGCAGCAGTGGACTGTTTCCTTTGAATCGGATCTCAAACCGGATGAAATCAAGGCCGCTATTTATAATCTCAACGGCCGGCTGATAAAGACGTTGGTTCTTCAGCGCAGCGGGTCTAATTACAGCGCCCAATGGGACGGTCATGACCAGCAGGACCAGGTGGCGGCGCCGGGGGCTTACCTGTATCTGATTTCCGCAGGCCGGGAACATTACCGCGGGGCATTGGTCGTGGTGCGATGAAAAAAGTGTTGAGCTTAATCCTGCTATTGGCCTTGGCCGGAACCGGCCGGGCAGCCTTTGAACTGGAGCGGCCGGGCGCCCGTGCCGCAGGCATGGCGGGCGCCTTCAGCGCCGTGGCCGATGACAATGATGCCCTGCTCTATAATCCTGCCGGTCTTGCCGGACTTACGGAAGCTTGTCTGTCCACCAGTTGGGCTGATTTGTATGCCGGGTTGGACGATGGCCAATTGACGGAAAGCCAATTGGCCTTCACCTATCCCATGGCCATTCCCGGCTCGCTTGGTGTCTTGTGGCACCAGCGCAATCTCTTTGATCTTTACCAGGAAAACCAAATAAGCCTGGGTTACGGCCAAGCCCTGGATCCGGATAAGACCTGGACTGCCGGCGCTGTGGTGGATCTCCTGATGCTGCAATACACGGATGCTCAAGCCTTGGCTCAGGATGATTTTCTTAAAAACCATGCCACCCTGTTTACTGCTTCCCTGGACGCCGGTGTGCTTTATCTTCCGGCAAGTCACTGGCGTATCGGGCTCAGCGCCAGTCATATCAACCAGCCCAACATTGCCGTGCTTGAGGAACCGGTGCTTTTATCCTTGCAGCTGAGAGCCGGTGTGGCCTATCAGGACAATAATTTTAAAACCGGTTTGGATTGGACCATGACCGACGGCACCTATCGTTGGTCAGTGGGGGGGGAGTATTGGTGGTTTGAACGTCTGCTGGCCACCCGGGCCGGGCTGGCGCTGACTACTGACGGATTGCAGGAGATGACCGGCGGGCTGAGCTTAAACTGGCTGCAAGTGCATGGGGGGCTGCAACTGGATTATGCTTTTGTGCTGCCTTTGGGCGAAAAAATTTACTTTGGATCCAGCCATTATATCGGCCTGTCCTGGCATTTTGGAGGCACCCCCTTGAGCCCCCTGGAACAGGAAGGCAGGCGCTTGAAAGCCTTCGGCCGGGCAGCCCTGGACAAAGGAGATTACCGGCAGGCCCTGGATGCCTGGGAAGAAGCCGTGGAATATCTGCCGGATGACAAACAACTGGCAAAGGCATTGTCATCTTTGCGGGATGAGGTGGACAAACAATCGGAATTCGATATTTATAAAAAACAGGCGGCAAACTATGAAGCCAACCATGATTGGCGTAATGCCGCCAAGGCTTATCGTAAAGCCTTGAATATTATTCCTGAAAATGACGACGTCAACCGTGCCTGGAAGCGGGCCCGACAGCAACTTCAAACCATGGACAAGGAAGAGCAAAGAAAGAGAAGAGCCAAGGAGCGCAAGATTGACCGTGAAATGAAAGTAAACGCCACCCGTCATCTTACTGAAGCCAATCATCTGCTCACCCAAAACCAGCGCCGCGGGGATATGCAGAGGTATTTTAAAGAGGATTTGGAAAAGCTGGATGATCTTTTGAAGAAGGCCAAGACAGCTTACCGCCGGCGGGACTACGAAGCTGCCAATGATAAATCCGTTTCTCTTATTAATGATATCCAGCGGCTGGAAGAACGGGTTGCCATTAAAGTAAAGGCTGCCGCCAAAAAAAGGGAAAACAGATCCAGACCCAGGCCTGTCTCCGCCAACCCTACACCACGAGTTACGGCGACTGTCCAGCCGGCCCGGCAAGGGCAGCCCCGATTGGAGGGAAAGGCACGCCTTCATCGCAAGGTTAATGGGCCAAAGAAACTAAGACGAAGGGCACGGGGCGCTTACGGACGGGCGGTCAAATTGATGATCGAGATCGACCAAAAGAAAGGCGATACGTATTTTCCTGAACAATACCAAAAGATGAAAAACAACTTGGTGGTGATAAAGACCAAATTGCAACATGGTGATTATGACAGCACTATCGCCAAGGCCGAAGCTCTATTTCCACATCTGGAAAAGTTAAAAAAGAAGTGTGAACAAAAAGAAGCGGCGCGCAAAGCCCTTCCTACCGGCTGGTAATCCCGCCTGTTAGGCCGGCATGATTATTTAGTTCTTGTTGTGGAAAAACCATTTTTCCGCTGCAAATGCACTTTGCTGAAAATCTGTAGCCGAAATAGTTGAAATGAAAAGGGTTTTGTAGAGACGTGTTGTCTTTGATGCTCTTATTTAGGGTACAATACGTCCCTGCAAGGGAGTTGGGAAAATCAAAAACACCCTTTCGCAACAAGAACTATTTAATGATCACCAATAATACAGGCAGGTCTTCGGCCTGATTGCTCAGGTCAGGATAAGGATCACCCTCCGCGATGGCAGTGACGTTGATTTGGCGGATGCTTTCATTGACGATCAAATGACGCAAGACGCTGTTGGCTCGGGCCCGCGCCAATGTTTTCAACATGGGTAACCATTTTGGCCCTTTGATCATGGCTTTAATAATCAGCGGGGAATCAGGATAAGGCTCGATTTGTTTGGCCAGCTTGTCCAATTCCGTCAAGGCCGAGGCTTTAATGAGGTCTTTGGCAAAATAGAATTCAATTTCCGGCTCAAAGGTAATTACATTGGCCGGTAGGGTCTGGCTGCCTTTGCCTTCCTTTTTCAATACAGCCGCATCTTCATCAGCGTATTCTTCAAATTCAGCATAGGATTCTTCTGTGTTGCCGGTTTTGTCAACCGTGGCCTTGGCTGTAGGCCAGGAGGACTGAGGGGATGTTTTGACGGGCGGTTCCTCGATCGGTTCGTCAGTTAGATCTTCCATCTCTTCCGGGTAGTTTTCTTCCTGCGCGGGCGCCGGTTTTTCCGTGGCAATGGGCTTGACCGGAGCCTTGGTCGGTACAGGGGTAGGTTTGGGGGTGGGGGCCGGCGTTGGTGCTGGTGTGGGTTTTTTAGTGGGCATGGGTTTGGGGGTCGGCTTTTTGACGGGAGTCGCTTTTGGCATTTCCGCTTTATTCAAAGCGGGCTCAGGCGCGTTGGCTTTGGTGCCTGCAGAGGGGTGGCTTTCTACCGGGGATACTGCTGCGGGCCGGGGTGTTGGCTTGGCGGTAGGCCAAGCCTTGGCGCTGACCACGGCCGCTGTTGCCGGCTGCGCGGCGGCCTCAAGGGGCGGTAGTTGCTCCTGGCCGGCTTGTTCCAGTTTTCGCCAGGTCGGGGAGAAACCGCCATTGCGGCTGACAGAAAACTGACCGCTGCCGTCGCTGTTCATCACCCAAACTTCCCAGTGATAGGGATCCTGCCGCCCTGAAGAAAATGCAATCCTTTTCCCATCCCAGGACCAGGCGGGTGCGTTGCTGGCGCCGTCCTTGGTAAGCCGTTTAAGGCCGGTGCCGTCATTGTTGATGGTCCAGATATCGACGGTTTCATAAATGGAGAGGGAAAAAGCCAGTTTCTTGCCGTCAGGAGACCAGGCCGGTCCACCTACATGATGGGTGGCGGGAAAAGTGGTAATAGCCCATTCCTCGCCGGTTTTAATGCGCCGCAGATACAAGTTGCTGGATTGATGATCGAAGGAGATATAAGCCAGCAGCTGGCCGTCGGGCGACCAGCTGGGACTGTAATTGGTGCCTTCCCTGACAATGGTCTCCAAATTATAGCCTTCCCGGTCGATGACCCAAATTTGTCCCAAGTGGGAAAAAGCGATTTCTTCGCTGTCGGGCGACCGGGAAGGCTATAATTTGGAGACCATTGTCAGGGAAGGCACCAATTATAGC
>CAYVTN010000315.1:0-3869 GCA_964454395.1 uncultured bacterium
ACCGGGCCCGGGGATTTAGTCTGGGCGGGAAAAATGACTTAAAAAAGCATGTTTATATTCATAAAATGCTTGACTAAATATCAGGCCTTGAGTATATTACTCTCTCTTTTGTCAGGAACGGTTGTGCCGTGAGTGGAGGTTACTATTATGTATGCTGTCATTGAAACCGGTGGTAAACAGTATAAAGTCGACAAAGGCCAGATGATCCATGTGGAACGCCTGGATGCGGAAGTGGGTAAAACCGTGGAATTGGAACGGGTGCTGCTTTTGCATGACGGTGAATCCGTGACCGTCGGCCGTCCGGTGGTGGAAGGCGCCAAAGTGGTGGCGCAAGTGGTCCGGCAAGGCCGGGCTAAAAAAGTCTTGAGTTATAAATACATGCCGCGCAAACATTCTGCTACCATCCGCGGTCATCGTCAATATTACACCCAATTAAAAGTTGTGGATGTAATGAAAGCTTCGGATGGAGTAAAAGATCAGGATGTGGTCAAAGCTCCGGATGTAATGAAAGATCAGGATGTGGTCAAAGCTCCGGATGTAGTAAAAGATCAGGATGTAATGAAAGCTCAGCAGGAGGACAGCCATGGCGCATAAAAAAGGTCAAGGGTCATCATCAAACGGCCGTGATTCCGCCGGCCGCAGGCTGGGATGTAAACATTTTTCCGGTGAAGTGGTCAAAGCCGGCAGCATCCTGGTACGCCAACGGGGTACCAGGTTCAAACCGGGTAAAAATGTGGGCATCGGCCGTGATGACACCCTGTTTGCCAAGGTCAATGGCGTGGTTCAGTTTGAGGGCACGGAACACGGCCGCAGGTTCATATCCGTGGTGGTGCCCGAAGCCAGTGCTGTTCAATAATAAGCCAAAAGCTTAATCGATGCCCTAAGGTCTGACGGCCTTAGGGCTTTTTTTTTAAGAAGAAAGAGGCCTAGAGGATCATGCATAAAAATTTATTCGTTGATCGCGCGGTGGTCATCGTGGTGGCCGGTAAAGGCGGCAATGGGGCTTCCCATTTTCACCGGGAAAAATTTGTGCCCTTGGGCGGCCCTGACGGTGGAGACGGCGGCAAAGGCGGAGATGTGATTTTTGAGGCCGAGCCGGGCCTGAAGACCTTGGTGGACTTTTCTTTTAAGCATGGTTATCAGGCTGAACCAGGCCATCCCGGCCGGGGGCGCAACATGTATGGCCGTCAGGGCAAGGACTGCGTGGTCAAGGTGCCGCAGGGCACCCTGGTGTTCACCCGTGACCGGTCGCTGCTGGCGGATTTAAGCGAGCCCTTTCAACAAGTGGTCATTGCCAAAGGCGGCCGCGGGGGGCGGGGCAATGTGCATTTTGCCACGGCCCTGAAGCGCGCGCCCAAACTGGCGGAAAAAGGCGAACCGGGCGAAGCAAAAGAACTGATCCTGGAATTAAAACTGCTTGCTGACGTGGGGCTGGTCGGTCTGCCCAATGCCGGCAAGTCCACCTTGCTTAAAGCCGTCTCCGCGGCCAATCCCAAAATTGCCGATTATCCTTTCACTACCCTGACGCCCAATCTGGGCCGGGTCAGGCTTGACGACGGCGCCAGTTTCGTTATGGTCGACATTCCCGGCCTGATCGAAGGTGCCAGTCAAGGGCATGGCCTGGGCTATGAATTCCTTCGCCATATTGAGCGCAACCGCCTTTTAATTCATGTGGTGGATGTGGGCTTTCCTGAAGTACATCCTGTGCATGACTTTGAAGTGCTTAACCAGGAGCTGGCGGCCTACAATGAAGCCTTGCTTAGGCGGCCTCAGTTGGTGGCCCTCAACAAGGTGGATCTGGTTCAGGATCAAAAAGTTTTGGAAGAATTATTGGGCTACTTCAAAAAGCGGAACCTTCAAGTCTTTCTCATCTCCGCAGCCACGGGCATGGGCATGGATCAACTCCTGCAGGCGGCCTTTAAGCAATTGCAAACCCTTCCTGCTGAGCCCTTATTGCGGCCGGCGGCTAATGTTGCGGTCAGTGAACCTGGCCCCCGTTTTGTTATTATTCCCCTGGGGTCCGGTGAGTGGCAGGTCAAGGGCAAGGAAGTGGAAAAATGGGTGGCCATGACGGATTTTAATAATGAAGAAGCGGTGAAGAAATTGAAGGATATTTTTAACCGCATTGGCCTGACCGAAGGATTCAAGGAACAACAAGTTCAAAATGGCGATACCATTATGGTGGGCAAAGAGGAGTTTATTTATCAGGAAGATTGACATTGACCGGCGGACCATTTTGTAAGAAAAACCTTCCGTTTATTCAACTATCATCAATTATGGGCTAAAAATAACGTAAAATAATTATTCCTTGCCTGTCAAAAAATAATTATTGATTTTAAAAGCATTAATATTAATTTCTCTTTGACATTAATTTTGGGTTTGCGAAAAAATATGTCAAAAAAAGTACCATAAAATTGATTAACCCGTATCATTTGTGATACAATTTAGGATAACCATTGCTAGTCCATTGGTGCGAAGCCCTATGCCATGCCTTCCTGATGCAAAGGCGCGTGACGGGCTGCTTGAGTTTTTTCGGAATCGGCACTTATGCAGGTTAACTTTATAAGGAGGAGCCGCATAAACGTGAAGGGCCATCTTTCTTTTACCCACAAAATACAACTTTTTGTTTTCATCATGCTTACCGCCATTATCTTCAGTTTATCCGCCGCTTTTTTCTCCTATCTTTTATACTCCATCAAAAATTCTTTTTTTGGCGTTACCACGGGGTTTGCCTATTATCTCATGAAGACAAATGATATATCAGGAGCCATAAGCAAAAACACTTTGCCTGACATGGAAAAATCGATTGCCTCTGACCTGGAGATGCAGGATGAAATATTATATGTAGCTTTAATCACCAATTCCGGAGAGGTCGTGCTCGATACCACGGGCGGTGATGTAAGAAAGCTTTACCAGCAGCATCGCAACCTTCCCTGGGTTGATAAAAAAGGAAAAGAGTCATTTTTCTTTATCAAAAGGACCCATCTGAGAAATAAGGATTTTGCGGTTGCCAACGTTTCCCTGCCGATCTATTCGAAAGGCAAAGTCTGGGGTGTGGGCGCGGTGGGCATTTCAGCCAATTATCTATTCCAATACGCCCTGCCCAAAGCCATCACCTTTACCATATTATTATTCATCATCTTTTTGGCCATTACCGGCGTGTCATTGTGGCTGCTGCTGAAATCCTTGTTCAAACCTGTCCGGGAACTGACGGAAGCCACGGAAACTATTTTTGAGGAGAACTTCGAAGTCGAAGTGCCGGTTGCGGGCGATGATGAAATCGGCCTGTTGGCCAACTCCTTCAACCGGCTGGTGGCCTACTTGAAGGATTTTATTTCCCGTTTGCAGGGCGAAGCCGCAAACGATCCGGTGACCCATTGTTATAATGAGACTTTTTTCCTGCGCCAGTTGGGCATTGAGCTGCAACGCGCCAGGCGTTTTGGCGATCCGCTGTGTGTGGGCTGGATCGAGATCAACGATTTTTCCAACCGCTATGATGCTGATGACAAGGAAATGTACAATGAGCTGCTGCTGCGTTTTGCGGAACTGCTGCGCAAATCCACGAGGCAGATCGACGTACTGGCCCATACCCAAGGGAACCGCTTTGGCATGATCCTTCCCAAGTCCAAGGTGGAAGGCACGCTGGTGGTATTGGAAAGGCTGGAAAGATTGGCCGCCAAAACGAAGCTGGATCTGGAAGGTGCCATGACCTTGTTTTCCTTCTCCTTTAGATACGGCATCGTTTCTTTGTCCCCTGAGCAAGAAGTGGGGGAGGTTTCGGCTAATGGGATTCTAAAGCAGGCGGAGAAAGCCCTGCCACCGGACACTGCGGAAGGCCGAAGGACACTGGGGCATATCGTTGAATTTGA
>CAYVTN010000316.1:0-3845 GCA_964454395.1 uncultured bacterium
AGACGCAACATACATAAGGTTTTTAATGATTTTAAGTCCGACAGACTCCTAGCCGCGCTTGTCCTCGGCATATCTCAAATTCCAAATCGATTTTATAGCACAACCTTATTCATGAAAAGATGGTGGATTATGGCTTGGCTGTTATCTTGTTTTCCCTCTCCGGCTATGCTAATCTAAGCCTCATCAACGGTACAGAAAGGATTCTCACATGAGCATAACAGGCGCTGAAACCATTCGTTGGGATTTATGGGAACTTTATACTTCCCCGGAAGATCCCAAGCTTCAGGCAACCCTGGCGTCGTCGGAGAACAGAAGTCGGGCTTTTGAAGCTGCTTACAAAGGCAGGGTCAAGGACCTGGGTAGCCAAGAACTGCGCCGGGCCTTCCAGGAATTGGAGGAGCTGCTTGCCGGTTTGTACAAAGCCGAGCAATTCGCCTCCTTGCTCTTTGCCGTGGATACAGGCAATGACAAGTTAAAAGCCTTTGAAGCCAAAGTGAATGAACGGTTGGCCAAGATCGGCAATCAGCTGGTGTTCTTTGACCTTGAATTGGGCCAGCTGTCGCAGGAGCAAGCTCAAACCTATGCTGATAATCCCCGGCTGTCAGAGTTGGCCTATTATCTGAAACGCAAGGTGGAAACGGCGCGCTACGATCTCTCCGAAAAAGAAGAGCGCCTCAACAACCTCAAAGATCTCACCGGCAGCCAGGCTTTTTATACCCTTTACGAACAGCTGGTTTCTTCCTTCCGTTTTGACTTTGAAGTGGACGGTGAAAAAAAGGTGCTCAATGGTGACGAACTGCGGGCCCTGCGCCAGCATGCGGATCCCAGGGTGCGCCGCGAGGCCATGCACCTGTTTCTGTCGCGCTATGCCGAGCACCAGTTGGTCATTGGCAATTGTTTTAATGCCATCGTGAAAAGTTACGCCCTAGAAGGGGAATTGCGCGGCTACGCCACGCCCATCAGCCGCCGCAATGTGGGCAACGACCTCAGTGATGAGTCAGTCCGCGTCTTGCATGAGGCCACGGTCAGCTCCTACCCCCTGGTACAGCGCTATTATGAGCTCAAGAAGAAGCTCATGGCCATGCCGGACATGACCTTGGCCGATATTTACGCACCTCTGCCTCAGGCCGATAAACGCTACACCTGGGAGGAAGCCAAAGCGTTGGTGCTGACTGCTTTCCAAGGGTTTGACGAGGATTTCCACAGCAAAGCCCTGCGCATGTTTGAACGCCGCCGTATTGACGCACCCGTAGAACCGTCCAAACGGGGCGGGGCTTTTTGTTCCTCGTCCATACCCGGCCTTGATCCTTATGTGCTGCTCAATTTCACGGGCCGTCTGCGGGACGTGGCCACGCTGGCTCATGAACTGGGGCACGCCATTCACGCCATGGTCAGCCAGGGTCAAAATCTTTTCAACTATCACGCCATTTTGCCTTTGGCGGAGACCGCCTCTATTTTCTCTGAAATGGTGCTTACTGATTACCTGCTCAAAACCGAACAGGACCCCAAAGTACGCTTGTCCCTGCTCACCAATAAATTGGAGGATATTTTTGCCTCCTCCCACCGGCAGAACATGTTCTCCCAATTTGAGTTGCAAGCCCATGGCGCCATTAGCCGCGAATTAATGAGCCCCGAAGGGCTATGCGATCTTTACGCCGCTGAATTGCAACGCATGTTCGGCCAAAGCGTGGCCATTCCCGACGAGTATCGTTGGGAGTGGTCGGCCATTCCCCATCTCTTTGCCTATCCTTTCTATGTGTATGCCTATAATTTCGCCAATCTGCTGGTGCTGGCGCTCTACCAGCAGTACCGTGAGCAAGGTCCGGGTTTCGTACCTTCCTTCCGTCGACTGCTTTCCCTGGGGTCATCCACTAATCCGGCCAGCATCACGGCGGTGGTGGGCGCAGACATTCATCAGCGCGCGTTCTGGGAGAAAAGCCTCAAGGTGATTGAAGGGTATATTGAGGAACTGGAGAAATTAATCTAAGTTAAACGGGGCTTGCTCAGCACGTAGGCCACGCGGATGCCGTTGCCGTAAACATCAGCCCAATGGGAGGCGTGTTTTACCTCGGCTTTGGTGCCTGCCAAAAAGGTTTCCTGTCCTTGGCCACTGTGGCCGCATACAAGGCAGTAAGGTATCAACGTCATCGCTTATCGGTAAGTTCCCTTTTATGGAAAGAATTTCCGCCGTAATTATTCCGATCAGGTGTTGATACTATAAAAAAGGCCTTCTGGCTTTAACAGTCGTTTAACTTCATTTAAAAAAACAACTTGTTGCTGCTCATCAATATGTTTCAAGGTTTCAAAGGAGACAATCAGATCAAAGCTATTATTCTCTGCGAGTGGAATTTGGGTGGCTGAACCCGCTAAATAGCGAATATTGGGATTTTTATATCGCGATTTTGCCTCGCTAATGGTCTCTCCGTCCAAATCAACGCCAATAACTTCCCTGGCAGCATCGGCCATAATGTTGCTGCCATAACCTTCGCCGCAGGTAATATCCAGTATTTTTTTATCTTTGGCCATGTCAAGAACCCAATAATAGCGGTGCCAATGTTCATAATCCACATAGCGTTGTGAAGGTAAATAGCGTTCTTCTGTAATCTTGATTTTTTTCATATAACCTCCCTAAAATCCTTTGGGGCCAATACCGTTTTTTTTTACTCTCCATTGTTTTTAACCTTCTTATAAAATTTTAATTTCTGGTAAACAAAAACGATAAATTCCAACTCATAATATTTGGTTATGCAAAACATCTTTGCTCTGATCCACAATTATCCGTTGACTCCGTCCTCATTCTTGATATATATTTTCCCCATATGATTCCTTGTTTCAATTCCAGAAAATATTTCAAATTATTTGCAAACAAACAGCACCTCCGGTTTTCAACAAAGAATCGAAATGATTACCAAAGAAATGAACTGGGGCAACTGCTCGCACAATGTTTTGCTTAATGCTTAAGGTGCCAAAAATTAACTTGCCTCCTAGACCCTAAGGTTGAGGAATATGACCCAAAATCTTAACCAACCGTTGTTTAGTCCCCGCCAAATAGCCAATTTTTTCTTTGTGTTAATCCTAGCTAATATAGTCCTGCGTTTAATCATTGTAATCCAGCCAATTGACAAACTAATCGAATACGTCATTGCTGATGATATGTTTTATTACTTAACTATCGCCAAGCAGTTTTTGGCCGGTAATGGTATCTCATTTGACGGATTGACAAGAACCAATGGATTCCATCCTCTGTATATGGGCCTGACCATCATCGTGCAATTTTTAATTCAAAACAAGGAAGTTGTAGTAAGAGCATTATTGATTTTAAGTGCTTGTTGGGGAATCATAACTGGTTTAATTTTAGCCTTCATCGTCCATAAGTTAACCCACCAGCCCTTGATGGCGCTTATTACTTTTGTGGCCTATGCCTATAATCCCTTTGTCATTTCACAGGACTTAAATGGCTTGGAAACATCCTTATATGGTATGTTTTTATCTTTATCATTTCTGGTCTATCTCATCATCAAACTCAAAGACACGGATGATTTTAAATATTGGGTTTGGTTAGGTGTTCTTGTTGGGTTAACCTTGTTAGCGCGTACTGAAAGTATTTTTTTTCCACTAATTATTATTGGCGACGTACTATGGTTGGCATCGCAAAAAAAATTAACCCGCAAAAAATTTACAAATTATATTATTGCAGGGATTACGGCATTAGTGATCATATCGCCTTGGCTTATTTGGAATTTTTATAATTTCGGCACGGTTCAGCAGGACTCGGGTAAAATTTTCCCTCTCAGAAAATCAATCATTTTTGAAGAATCATTAGGACACCCTCCCACGGCCGTGGA
>CAYVTN010000317.1:0-3816 GCA_964454395.1 uncultured bacterium
CAATGCCCAACGGGCCCAGGTGGCCGTGGCCGTGCAGACCCATGAACATTTTCTGGGTGTTAAACCCAAGGGCATTTGGCTGGCGGAGTGCGGTTATGAACCGGGTGTGGATGAACTATTGCAAGAATATGGCATCCGCTACTTTTTTACCGATACACACGGTATTTTTCACGGTACCCCCCGCCCCAAATACGGGGTTTATGCGCCTGTTTACACCAAGGCCGGGGTGGCGGCATTTGGCCGCGATGTAGAATCTTCTAAACAGGTATGGAGTTCCAAGGAAGGTTATCCCGGAGACTTTAATTACCGCGATTTTTACCGGGATATCGGCTTTGATTTGGAATACGACTACATCCGGCCTTACATCCATGGCGACGGTTTTCGCATTCCCACGGGCATCAAATACTACCGGATCACAGGGCCGTCCGATCACAAAGAACCTTATGATTATGAAAAAGCCCGCTCCACCACCGCCGACCATGCCGGCAATTTTATGTTTAACCGGCAACAACAGATCCGCCACCTTAAATCCATGATCGGCATTAATCCGGTGATCGTGTCGCCTTATGACGCCGAACTCTACGGGCACTGGTGGTACGAAGGTCCGGAATTCCTGGAATTTTTGTTCCGTAAAATGCATTTTGACCAGCAAGAGATCAGAACCATCACCGCGCCCGAGTATCTCAGTCTCCACCCCAAATTGCAAGTGCTGACACCGTCCAACTCCTCCTGGGGCTATAAAGGGTATCATGAACAATGGCTGGCCGGCTCCAATGATTGGATCTACCGTCATTTGCATAAAGCGGCCGACCGCATGGTGGAATTGGCCAATCGCCATGCTGAAGCCGAAGGGGCCCGGCAACGCGCCTTGAACCAGGCTGCCCGGGAAGTATTGCTGGCTCAAAGCTCGGATTGGGCGTTTATTATGAAAACCGGCACCATGGTGGAGTACGCGGTCAAGCGCACCCGCGATCACCTGGAACGTTTTACCCGTCTCTATCAGGAGATCAATGAAAACCGTGTTGATCTGGATTGGCTGGCGGAGATAGAATATAAAGACAATATTTTTCCATTCATCGATTACCGGGTTTACGCCGACCGATGAGGATTATTCCCGAGAGCCTCTTGTTGCAATGAATATGAGCAATCAACCGGAATTATTACTAAGCCGACGTGACCAGGAAGTCCTGGCCGCCATTGTTGAGATTTATACACGAACTGCGGAACCGGTCAGCTCCAGCCAGTTGCTGGTGGAATGCGGCATAAACTGTTCCAGCGCTACGGTCCGCAACATCATGGCGCGCCTGGAGAGAGACGGGTTTTTAGCCCATCCTTATACCTCTGCCGGAAAATATCCCACTTATCTGGCTTACCATTATTTTATACGCAAAATGATGGCCCAGCCCCTGCTGGATCAGGGCGTCAAAGAGAAAATCCAGGTGGAAATTCTGAATGCGGTTTGTGAAAACGACCAGAAGGTCAAGCTCACGGCCCGGGTACTGGCCGTGACGTCCGAATTGATGGCCGTGGCCTGGATCTCTTCTTCAGCCAGCTGCCGGCTGGCCGGGGTTCAGTTAATGCATACCGGCCGCCGACAATTATTACTGGTTGCTTTTTTGGACAACGGCGGTGTGGTCCATCAACGCATGGCATGGGACCAGCAGATCAGCAAGCGCGTGTTGGACCAGGTGGTGAAGTTGGTCAACGACCAGGGCAAAGGTTGCGACGCCGATGAGCTCAGGCGCCTGGCCGACGGCAGCTGGCAGGGTTTGGACCAAACCATCCATCACCTCTTCCAACAAGCCCTGCTTTTTCTCAGCAAGGGGCTCAAACAGCGTTTGGCACAGGAAGATTTGATTTTAGAAGGCGCCGGCAATCTGATCAATCAGCCCGAATTCGACAATATTCTGGCGGCCCGCAAGACCATTTCAGCCCTGGAACAGGGCACCGTACTGACCCAATCACTGATGGCGCCGGGCATAAAAAAAGGCGACATTACCATTGCCCTGGGCCAGGACGACCCCGGCCAAGCGATCCCGGCGCTATCCGTTATTTCCAACCATGTGGTGTTCAAGGATGGGCGCCACGCACGATTTGGTATTGTCGGACCACGGCGAATGCCTTATAATCGTCTGGTTTGTTTATTGGAGTATACGACTGCAGCACTAAAGAAATCGGGCTCAATGGGGCTGTAACAATATGCATTGACAAGGTGGTGACCAAGATGTGGTTTAATGGCGACGAAGAAAAGAAAAATGAGAATGCCCCCGACCAAGGCGGTCATAATGTTAAGGTCAACGGGACACCTTTTAATAGCATGGATCCTACCAAGGCTTTTGATGACGATGATGAAAAAATGGACACAGCACCTACGGGAGATGAGATCTCAACCCTGAAGGCCAAAATCAAGGAATTGGACGACAAGGCCAGTACCAACTACGACCGTTATTTACGGGCTTTGGCGGAAATGGAAAATTATAAGAAACGGGCGGCCCGCGAAAAAGCGGACTTGTTGCGTACGGCCGGGGAAGACCTGCTTTTGGAAATATTGCCCGTGGTGGACAATCTGGAGCGCACCATCACCCACTTGAACGAAAATCCTGATCCTCAAAAAATCATGGAAGGCATCAACCTCATCTACAAACAGTTTATTCAATCCTTGCAAAAATCAGGGATTACCAGTATTGACAAGGTGCCCTGTGTTTTTGATCCCACCATTCATCAGGCCTTACAGCGGGTGGAAGACAAAAGCGTCCCCGACGATACGGTGGTGGAGATTCTGCAAAAGGGCTATATCATGGGCGGCAAAGTCGTCCGCCCGGCCATGGTCAAGGTTGCCAAACATTAGAAACCAAAGCGGTACGTGTGCCATGAATCCAGTTCTGCTTAACTTTTGACATATTTCTTGATGATGACCGGCCGTAAATACGGAGTCTTGTTGTCTAGAGATGGGTTTAAAATTTTCAGGTTGTGAGGTATGCATATGGGAAAAGTCATTGGTATTGATCTGGGCACCACCAACTCCTGTGTGGCGGTGATGCACGGCAAGGACGTGGAAGTCATCACCAATGCCGCAGGCAGCCGGACCACGCCTTCGGTGGTGGCTTTTACCAAAACTCACGAACGCCTGGTAGGCCAGAGCGCCAAACGGCAGGCTGTCACCAACCCCGGTCAAACCGTTTTTTCCATTAAACGCTTCATGGGCCGGCTCTTTACGGAAGCCACGGAAGAAGAACGCATGGTGCCTTATAAGACCAGTGCCGGCGCACAGGGGGCAGTAGTGGTCGAGCTGGAGGGAAAACAATACACGCCCCCGGAAATTTCGGCCATGATTCTGCAAAAGTTGAAAGAAGACAGCGAGGCTTTTCTGGGCGAACCGGTCACGGAAGCGGTGATCACCGTACCAGCTTATTTTAATGACAGCCAGCGTCAAGCCACCAAAGATGCCGGTAAAATTGCCGGACTCAATGTGCTGCGCATCATCAATGAGCCTACAGCCGCGGCCCTGGCCTATGGCCTGGACAAGAAAAAGGGAGAAAAAATTGCCGTTTATGATTTGGGCGGCGGGACCTTTGATATCTCCATCCTGGAGCTGGGAGACGGAGTTTTTGAAGTGCGCTCCACCAATGGGGACACTCATTTGGGCGGCGATGATTTTGACCAAACCATTATTGATTGGCTGGCGGAAGACTTTTCCAAGGATCACGGGATTGACCTGCGGCAGGACAGCATGGCCCTGCAGCGTCTTAAGGAAGCCGCGGAAAAGGCCAAGTGCGAATTGTCGAGCATGATGCAGACCGAAATCAACCTGCCCTT
>CAYVTN010000318.1:0-2340 GCA_964454395.1 uncultured bacterium
TTCACTGTCAAGCTTACCGCCGCGTTTCCCAACCTTTAGCCGAGCTTGTTTAATGGCCTCAAACAAAACAGCCGCAGCCAAGATCTCTTGGGCCAGCATGGTGTCGCTAAATTTTTCATGAAATTCTACCCTTGATTTGCCACGCTCATCATGGACTATATCTTTAAATATGGTACTATTGCTCAAATCCACCACAATCTCATACACAGCCCGGGGGGCCTTGCCGCCTTTTTTCTGTTGTGGTTCATAATATATATTAGCCTTTCCGGAGAACAGGTCAGGTATGGTTCTAGACCCTATGTTGCCGGTTTTTGACCCGTACCTTTTACCTGGTTTGTTTACCCGGCCCGGAAACAGCTTGATCAACTTTTCAACCAGCTGTTGTACGGCTATTCTTAAGGTATGATCAATAACAGGTTCACCTTCATCATCAACATAGGAACGCGCATCCCGGGGGGGCAGGTCCGGTTGCGGTTGATCCTCATTACCTGGTGAAGGTTGATCCCCGTCGCTCTTGGCCTCGCCCTCCTTTCCCTGTTCCATATCCTCCACCCATGCTTTCAACCCTTCAATGTCTTCCCCTTGGTCATTGGGGCCGGCTTTATCCTCTTCGCCTTTGCCATGTTCCCGGCTCTGCTCGCCTTGAGGCTTACCTTTTTTTATTTCATTCCGCAGGTTGATCCCGGCTTGTTGCAATTGCCCGGCCTTTTCTTTTAGGCTGTTCAATTCCTGCAGCAGCTCATTGGCGGTGGTTGACAATTCATCCAATTGGTTGAGCACTCGATCACGCTGCCCATCCCCTGCGCTATACCATGGCGGCAAGCCATGAGCCTGTTTTTTAATGGTTTGCCCCAGGTCGCGAATTTTCTGCGCGCCCTCTTTCACCTCTGTCGATTGGCCGGCCACCTTATGGCGCGCCGAACTTGCAGAAGATGCCATGGATGCTGCGTTACGGCCCAGGTCAATATCGCGCTGTTTGATCGTTTGACCCAACTGATACAATTCTTCGGTATGCTGTTCAATCGCCGTGCCGGTTGTTTTTATGGAAGCCAATTCCTCCGGCTCCATTTGATCGGCCGACACTTTATCGGCGGCATTGGGGAGCCCCTCGTTCATCTGATCTGTATCACGGCTTAAGGCGCCTATATTATTTTTCAGGATTTCCGTCATTTCTATCAGACGATCAAGATTCTCAATTAAATCATCAATGACCCGGGAAGCCGGGTCTTCTTCCGGCAGTGCCATGGGCGGCAGCGGTGGTGTCAGCGGATCCCCCCATCCTTTGGGCGGCGCGACAGGTGAGGGCCGGTCATTAGGATTCCCGCGGCTGCTGTTTTTTCGGTACTGCTTCCCGGCTTGCTCCATCATCATGTTTAAATAGGCATCCAGTTGCGCTTGTTCCTGTTTGGAAAGCGCTTGATAGGCCTTTTCTATTTTTTCCTCCACTTTATCTTTTTGTTGGGATGTCAATTCGTGCCAGCGCTTAAGCTGATCGCGATCCGCCGACTCGAGTTTTTCGCGGGCAAACAAATAATCCGCTTTGAGGTTCAACTGATACAAGCGTATCAAATCTTGAAAAACCGGCCAGATTCTGTCCTTGATCACGCCGTATGAAATTTTTGGGTCCGTTGAAGTCATCACCTGATGATAGGCTGCTTGTATCTTTTTCATGGCCGCGGCCACGGCAGGTTGCTTGAGAAAAGGATCCTGATCTTGATAGGTTTTGCTGTCAACCGCATGAAAGAAGCGATAGATATAGCTGTCTATCATTTGTAAAGGCAACGGCCAACGCGAGCGCAAGGTAAGGGCAGTCAATGGCTCGTCTTGATGGAAGCGCTTGTGCAGGTAACCTATGATCCAGTCTTTAATGCCGGGATAGATGGACCAGCTTTGCCCCAATACCCGCGGGGTGTCCATGCTCTCCACCAACAGGGTAAACCAAGGGTTGTTTTTCAAGCCTTCTTTTTCCTGGGCGACCAGGGTTTGCATCTCCCGGCCAAAACGATGGGGAAGCACTGTGCAGGCCACCAAGCCCCGGGTCTCATCCGCACCCTGTGTCGGGCTATCTAAGAACCCCTGCAGGTCCTCTTTCACGCCGTATAGATAATTTAACCCTGGATTATAAGACCATTGTTTTTTCTCATCCGCTTCCACGGGTTTGAATATAATCGTACGCACACCAACCAAGCCCGCTCCCGTCCCCAGGGCCTGATCCAGGTTTGCCTGAACTTGTGCGCCTTTTTCTTTGACCTCTTGCAGCAACTGCTTCAAATACCGGCGTTCGTCATCATACGCAGGCACAGGCGGGATACTCACCAGGGCTTGCTGAATCTCTTTCTC
>CAYVTN010000318.1:2350-3794 GCA_964454395.1 uncultured bacterium
ACACTTGATAGGTTGCCACCAACTGAGTCAGGACATTAACCTGCTTATCCGCATGAAACGCCGCGAGATAACCCGCCAGGACCACTCCGGCGGTACGCTGCCGAAAATCATTAATTTGGTCCATTTGCTCCTGCCATGCGCCGGGATCCATGATCATCGGATCCATAATTAAAGCTCTGGCGTTATGTACTTGCATAGGATCCCGGATAAGCACTCCATACGCTGCTTCCAGCAACTTCCGGGGATTGTCCAGGGATGCTCCGCATTCGACATACAATGCTTGCCCTGCTGCAAACAGTTCTTGGCCATGCGGGCCAAAAAGATAGGCGTACTTTGCAAACAACGCCTCCCCGTATTCTTCCCATAAAGGCAGCACCGTCACTGCGGTGGACATGTCTTCCAGATACCAGGGATGCTTAATGAGGCGCTTAAAGGCAAGAAAATGTCCAAAGGCTTCATGCTGATAGCCGGCTTTTCTTAAAGAGGCATCAGCATCAGGAGCGGTAAAACTCCGTGACAGGATAATGGGCTTGTCTTCCCTGATCAAGACCATGGCCTCGGCTCTAGTGTAACTCCCCAGTTTCCTAATATCATTCAGCAGCCGCTCTTGATGGGAATAAGGCGTTGTTGCGCCTTCACCCATGGTCAATTTCCGTTCAGGCAACTCAGCCGGGAGAATGTATTTGGCGTGAAAGGGAAAGGTGCTTGATTCCATTAATTTTTGAACTTTTTGCTTACCCTCCCGTGGGCTTAAAGCTGCTGCAATCGCCCGACTTTCCTGCTGAAGATAGGCCTCATCTTGTTGGTTGAAGTCAGGTTCAGCAATCGCCAGGGGTTCGTTCCACGCCTGCCAAGTAAATAAGCGGTCCTCCTCAAACAACGCCTGCAATTTCACATAAGCAGCTACCTGGCGAAAGGGTCTTTGATCAGCATGCAGGCTATCAAATCGTTGCCGTATGCGATCTAATACCGTAATCCATGATTGATAGGTCTCTTTATATGCCTCATGATCCCAACGATCAACGGCGTGAAACAACTTTTCTTTGAGTTCCATATAGTCCTGATAATCCGACAAAAGGTCCCTATTCATGTCGGTCTCGAGCATATGACAGGTAACAGCAGCATGTAATTCTCTGACAAATTTCGCCGGTAATTGGTCAGAAGGACACAAGGCCTTAAAGAGGGCGCCCAATTGCTCAGCCGGCGTTAATGATTGAAATAGTGGCGCCACAATGTAGATATTTTTGCTTGACGAAATAGCGGTAATAGCGGGTGTTCCGGCCAGCGGCGATGGTGTGTTTGGTTCAATAAAATGCCAATGATACGTTTCCGATAGAGCCTGCTCAACCTTTGAAATAAGTTCCGTGACGGTACGTGGATTAATTCCATACTTTTCCTGCCATCTTTTTTCATAGGGCTCCAGAGCACGGGTATTAAAGGCGCT
>CAYVTN010000319.1:0-3782 GCA_964454395.1 uncultured bacterium
CATATAATATCCATACCGGTCGGGGCTGCCGAAGGCGTCCCTTTCACATAATATCCATACCGGTCGGGGCTGCCGAAGGCGTCCCTTTCGCATAATATCCATACCGGTAGAAGCCTGGGGATGAATGGGACATAAACTAATAAAATTCAACTCGTATCAAATTCCCTGCGGCTTGCCGCAGGGAATTTAAACGGAGGATAGGGTAGTGATTATTTTAGTGGTTAATTGTGGAAGCTCATCGCTGAAATACAGCCTCTTTCAGGATCAAAGGGAATTGGGCAGCGGCCTGTTCGAAAAAATCGGCACCGGCCGCTCGACTTATACCAGGCTGGTGCAGGGCCAAAAACAGCAGGCGCGGGAGCTGGAACTGGCCAATCATACCCAGGCCATCAAGGAGATGATGAGCTGGTTGGTGCAGGATCAACTAATCAAAGCGCCTGAAAAGATTACCGCCATCGGCCACCGCGTGGTCCATGGCGGACCGAAATTTAAAGATGCCACCTTGGTTGATCAAGAGGTGCTCAACAATAAAATCGGCCGCGCCCTGGCGCCTTTGCATCAAGCCAGTTATGTAGGTATTGAAGCCTGCATGCAAATGCTGCCGCAAACACCCCAAGTGGCGGTTTTTGACACTGCCTTTCATCAGACCATGCCGGCCCATGCCTATACCTACGCCCTGCCCCATGAGTTAAGCGAAAAATACAGTATCCGTAAATATGGGTTTCACGGCTCCTCTCATAAATACGTTGCCCTGGAAGCAGCCAAATTGTTGAAGAAAAAACCGGCCCAGACGAATATCATTACGCTTCATCTGGGCAACGGGTCTTCCATTACCGCCGTGCGCCGCGGTCGATGTCTGGACACATCCATGGGGCTCACGCCTCTGGCCGGGGTGGTCATGGGCACGCGCTGCGGCGATATTGATCCGGCCATCGTGCCGTTGATCATGGAAAAGGAACAACTCGATGTCCATCAGGTGGACGCCCTGCTGAATAAAAAAAGCGGCGTTTTGGGTCTTTCCGGAATTTCCAATGATATGCGTGAGGTCCTGGCCAAAGCCAAGGAAGGCCACCAGCGGGCGCAGTTGGCCATCGATGTTTTTGTTTATTCCATCCAGAAATACATCGGGGCGTACCACGCTGTCCTGGGCGGAGCCCAGGCCCTGGTGTTTACTGCGGGCATTGGAGAAAAAAGCGCGGCGTTGCGGGAACGCATCTGCCGGGGACTGAAAGGCTTGGGCGTACTATTGGATGCGAAAAAAAACAAGGCTGCCATTGGCAAAAAGATGGCCATTCATGCCAGGGGTTCCAAAATAAAAATCCTGGTCATCCCCACCAATGAAGAGTTGATGATTGCCCAGGAAACCGTTAGAATTGTGGGGCGTCGAAAGTCGGCCTAGTCAGATTCTGTGTTTCCAACATCCACGATAATGTGTAGGGCACAGTCGCGGCTGTGCCCTGCACACGCCCTGTGTTTTTATTCCGGCTTGGCCGGTTTAAATACGGTGTCGTCAAGACCGGCGCTCCTGCGCCGCCGACTTAAGTTTTGGTCCGGCCGTCATCACAAGACATCAACCACAGGAAGGGAGAGGCTTTATGCTTAGGAACATCACCAGAATCACGGCGCTGCTCGTCCTGTTGGCAGTGATCGGTTGCGCCGCCATGGATACCCGTGCCACGGTGGAACAACTGACCAACGCCCGTGTCGCGGTGGAATCAGCTGAAAAAGCGGATGCCAAAACGTACGCCAACGAGCATTTGCGCTACGCCCAGGATGCTTTGGCCATTGCCAATGATGCTTATGCCAATAAAGCCTTTGCGCGGGCTTTCGAGTTTGCCAAAAAAGCCACTATCTACGCCAAAGTGGCGCGTGCCCAGACGGAATACAAAAAAAGTGAACAGAAGCTTGAAGGGCTGAAAGCCCAGTTGGCCAAAGTACAAGCCCAGAACCAGGCTTTGATGGGCGGCGTTGCTCCAACCGCATCCTCTTCCCAGTCGCCGGCCGCAGCCGCGGTGACGCCCCAACAGGTGACAGGGACAGCCCGGCAGGAGGTGCGGCCATGAAATGGCGGATAATGGCCTTTACCGCAGCCGCGGGGTTGCTGGCCGCAGGATGCGCCACCGTACCGGTGGTGGTGCCGCAAGCCTTGATCGAGGCCCGGGCGGCCTTGGGCATGGCCAAAAAAGCGGACGCCCAAAGCCAGGTTCCCCGGGAATATCAGCTGGCCGAACACCTGCTGAACCAGGCGGAATCGGCCTTTGCGGCCGAACAAAGCATTGGCACCGTGGAGGCGTTTGCATTTGAGGCCAAAGCCGATGCCATGATCGCCGAGGCCGATGTCCGGCGGCTTAAAGCCCAGCAGGAATATGAGCAGGTCCAGCAGGCGCTGATTGCGCAACAGAGCATGCTGACAGCTTTGACCCAAAAGGAAGCGGCCTTAAAAGCAGCGGTGCAGCAGTTGCAACAAACGGCGGTGGAAAAGAAAGTGGCCGAAGACAAAGCTGCGGCTGAAGCCCAAAAAGCTGAAGATGAAGCCAGAAAACGGGCGGAAGCGGAACGCTTGTTACAAGAACAAAAAGAAAAAGAAGCGCGCCTGCTGGCGGAAGCACAAAAAATCAAGGATGCCCAGGTAAAAATGGAAGCGCGCGGACTGGTCATTAATTTGTCGGGCAAAGTGCTTTTCGATACAGGCAGTTCCAAGCTGCAACGGGGCGCCATGGCGGCCCTGGACCAGGTGGCCAAAGTGCTTAAAGACTTTCCTGGATATATGGTCAAAATCGAAGGCCATACGGACAGCACCGGTGATTTGCTGACCAACAACACCCTTTCCCAGGCCCGGGCAGAGAGCGTGCTTACTTATTTAAACCAACAGGGTGTTTCCCTGGACCTCCTGACCGCCGTGGGGCTGGGCCCCAACCGGCCGGTGGCTACCAATAAGACGCCTGAAGGGCGGCAATTAAACCGGCGGGTGGAAATTATCCTGGAAAAAATCAAGGAAGTGAAAAAAACGGAATGAAGGCAATGACATTGATCAAATCCGTCATCCTGGGCCTGGCGGGCCTGGGGCTTTGGTCGGGGATGCTGGTGCTGCAAGGATGCGCCCCCCGCTATTTGGACAAATCACCCATGGCCATTTTAAATTATGGCTACGTGCCGGTGGATCAGAAAGTCGTCAGTAATTACAAAGCTCTGGTGGCGATCAACCCCAATGATCCCCAAGCAGGCAAGGCGCATTATTGGATCGGGCAGGATGCCTTTAACCGCCGGGACTGGAAGAGCGCGGAGCATCAGTTCAGCCTGACGGTCAACCGTTTTGCCCATTCCGAATGGGCGCCGGCCGCGGGCATCATGCTGGCCCGGGTATATGTGAAACAGGAGAAGTATTTGACCGCCCTGGGTTGGTTGGCCAAACTGTGAAAGCGTTTTCACGGGAGCGACGTTCAGCAGGCCATCAATGCACTGGCCGAAACCATTATTAATGACAACCTTTCCCTGGCTGAATTGGCCAGGGTGAGAACAACTTACCGGGGTACGGAATGGGACGCCCAGGCCCTGTTTGTGAGCGGCAAGCGCTATTTGGATCAGGGCATGCCTGATGCGGCCATCCAACTTTTCAAAGAGTTCATGCAAACGTTTCCCGCCAGCCGTTTTGTGGACATGGCCAAGGACCTGATCAGCAAAGCCACCAGGATTATCCCCATCAACCGCAACCGCATCGGCTGTCTGGTGCCGCTCACCGGACCGTATGCGCCCTATGGCCAGACCATCAAGCAGGGCATGGA
>CAYVTN010000320.1:0-2850 GCA_964454395.1 uncultured bacterium
AGCAGGGACATTTTACCAGCGGCCGTGTGAGGGTAATTGCTGACAATATCGGCATATTGTTTCCCCAGCTGTTTGTATTTCTCCTCCATGGTCTTGAACTGTCCCTGTCCCACGGGTTGCATGGACAGACTCATGGCTTGGTTCAGCATGGTGGCCGCCCGCATTTCATTGTCCGCCTGATGACTGAAATAAAGCGGCACCAACACAATAATCACCCCCACAATAATAAGGGTGATCAATAAATTTTCCGTGTTGTTTTTGACAAAACCCACTGATTTATCAAGTATGTCCCGCAATTCATCCTTCTTAATATTTTTGCGAATTTGTTTGTGGGAATATCGTTTCTTAGCCATCCTGCCTCCGTCTTGCCGTTAGTAGCGGGCGCGCCGTGCAATCTGCCGGGAACGCGCCTCGCATTGTTTCACGGTCACCAGGCCGCAACCTGCGCCCAGGACCACGTTTTTAATCAAGTCGGGCGATAATATATCTCCTGGCCCATGGGTATCGCTGTCAACCACCAGTGCCGCGCCGGTTTGGCGGCCGATCCTGGCTACATGCCCGTTGGTCAGGGAATGCCCGCCTCGCGAGGTCAGTTCCAGGGCTACACCATTTTTTTTGGCCAGGCGGGCCTCTGCCGGACTGATCAGACCGGGATGGGCCAATATATCAGCCTTGCCTATAATGGCCGCGCGGTTCGTGCCGGGCGCCACCGGTTCCACCGGGGTCTCGCCGTGCACCACCACCACTTCCGCGCCCAAAGCGCGGGCCCGCTGAATTAGCTGCGGAATTTGTTTCGGCGGGACGTGGGTAATTTCCAGACCACCCAGCACCAGCACGCCCGTGGATTGGGTTAGCGCTTTGGCTGCGGTTACAATGGAAGGCACGTAGATCTCCACATTGGATTGATCCACATGGTCGGTGATGGCCATCACTTGATAACCTTTGACCTGGGCCCGCCGGACCAGTTCGGCCGGGCCCAAAACCCCGTCGGAATGAAACGTATGCATATGCAGATCAATCATTATCATCCTGCCTTTCCAAAGTCTGACCGGGTTTTGCAGCCCCCCAATACTTTGGCACCCATAAGGTCCTGCCTGTTGGAAAAGATGGTGCCCCCGGCGCGACTCGAACGCACGACCAACGGTTTAGGAAACCGCTGCTCTATCCTGCTGAGCTACGGGGGCGATGATGTCGGGAAGTAGGGGTACGGCGCACCGTGCCCCTACTTCGCGTGAGCTTAATATTCTACCAACGAAACTACTTTTTGACCCGTTAATTTTTTCCGGCCTTCTAAGAATCCCAACTCCATCAAAAAGGCAAAACCCACGATTTCTCCTTTGAGCTCGGTCATCAACTCCATGGCGCCGGCAGCCGTGCCGCCCGTGGCCAGCACATCATCGGCAATCAGGACTTTGCTGCCCTCGCGGATGGCATCGGAATGTATTTCCAGGGTCCCGGTACCGTATTCCAGCTGATAGGTGGTCTTCAGCGTGGAAAAAGGCAATTTCCCGGGCTTGCGCACCAGGACCATGCCGGCGCCCAATTTGTAGGCCAAGGGTGCGCCCACCAAAAAACCGCGTGCTTCCAAACACACGACTTGTTCCACACCGCTGTCTTTAAAGGCTTGGGCCAACTGCTCGATGGCCTCATGATACACCCGGGCATCGGCCAGCAAGGGGGTAATGTCTTTGAAAACAATCCCCGGCTTGGGGAAATCAGGAATATCACGAATTAACTCTTTAATATCTTCCCTAACCTGCATGCGGCCTCCTAATCGCGCAACAAGTCATCCACCGAGACTTGTCCGTCCCGTAATTGGGCCCGTAATTTTTTCAGGGCCGTCATTTCAATCTGCCGGATACGCTCCCGGGTCAACCCAAAATGGCGGCCGGTTTCCTCCAGGGTGCATGGTTGATTGTCCTCCAGCCCAAAGCGCATCACCAAAACCGCCCTTTCCTTGTCGGTCAGGCTGTCCAGCATGCTCAGCATGGTTTGCCGCTGATGATCGTCTTTGGTGGAGGCGTCTGGCAGAGCATTGGTGCGGTCTTCCAACACATCCAGCAATTTTTTATTGTCCTGATCATGGCTGCCTATCAAGGTCTCCAGATAAGCCGGTTTTTGTTCTATGCGCATGATCTCCGAGACCTGATCCACGCTCAGCTCCAAGGCCCGCGCCAGTTCTTCCAGATTCGGTTCCCGGCGAAGACGTTGGGCCAGTTCATAACGGGTTTTGGCCAATTTGGACACTTTTTCCACCACATGCACAGGCAGGCGAATCAGATTGCTTTGGTTGGCCAAGGCGCGCATGATGTGCTGCTTGATCCACCAGGCCGCATAGGTGGAAAAACGAAAGCCTTTTTCCGGTTCAAATTTCTCCACGGCCTTCATCAGGCCAATGTTGCCTTCCTCAATCAAATCCAGCATGGAGAGCCCGCGATTCAAATACCGTTTGGCGATTGAAATGACCAGGCGTAAATTGCTGATGATCAATGTCTGGCGGGCGGCCGCGTCGTTTTGTTGAACCTTAAACGCCAAACGTTGTTCTTCGGCAAACGTCAGCAGCGGCACCCTGCTCACTTCAGTTAAATATTGCTTGATGGCATCAAGATCGGCATGTTTATGCTCAACCAGTTTGCGTTTGGAGCTGCGCCGTCGTTTGTCTGCCCGAGGATGGCCCTGTTCCTCTGTATCATCTTCCTGCAGATGGTCATGGTCTTCATGGCGCTCATGATCTTCGTCATGCTCATCGTACTCATGATCCGAAAAGATGTCCTGAGCCTCAAAATCGTCTTCTTCCTCCGCAGCCGGTTCCTTGTTCGTCCAGACTTCGGGCGCTTGGGCAGTCGCAGG
>CAYVTN010000320.1:2860-3772 GCA_964454395.1 uncultured bacterium
CGCTGGTTGTCTCTCTTTTTTGGTCCTCCGTCTGCTGAGCCGTTTTTATTTTTTGAGCTTTGGATGCGGTTTTTTTTCTGGATTTGGCTGAAGTTTTGGAAGTTGCAGAGCCGGCCCTTGAATTCCTGGCCTTTACTTTTTTCTTTGTATTTTTTTTTGCGCGGCCAGCTGCCATTAGAAATCCTTTTTACGCGTTGTTACCAATAGCGAATCCGAAAGTCTTTTTCTTGACCAAGGCTGTCAATTTTTTTCACGTCCACGGAAGTAACACTGGCCATGCGCGGCCCTTTTCCCAAATCATGCAGGAAAGAATAGATCGCCGGCATGGGACCTTCGACTTCCACCACCACGGTCCCTTCCGGTTCATTTCGTACAAAACCCACCAGGTTCCGGTTCTTGGCCGATTGCACCGCAAAATAACGGTATCCAATACCCTGAACCCGGCCATAGACGGTTACATGAACACGTTCCAATGCACTCACCAAAGGCGCTCCACATAAGTAATGCCGAAAACCAAATGATTGGAAATGACCTGGCCCAGATTTTGCACTTCACCAATGGCGTTCAAATCCTGGCCGGCCAATTTCATAATAAGATTGGGCCCCAACAACAAGCGATAACCGACGTTGAACCCCTGGCCGTCAAATTCAAAAATCAAGTCAGCCCCGGAAAAAACCGTTTTGCTTAACCCAAAAAATCCTTTTTCAAAACGGCCTTGACCCCAACCTGCAAGCAAGGTCACATTGGACAGTCCGGGGAAATGACGATGAGCGACAATATAATAATTCTGTTGTTCCATACCCACGGCCAAGTTGACCAAGCCCCAGTCTTGATCCAAAATTTTGATTTTAGCCTGGCCTCGAAAAGCTTCTTTGGTAAACGCCGGAAGGTTTTTTTCAACCTCTTCCCACG
>CAYVTN010000321.1:0-3760 GCA_964454395.1 uncultured bacterium
GTTTTAGCCTACATCAAAGAACTTGAAGTTGAAATTGAGCAAATCAACAAACAGTTGAACAAACTGGTGGATACCATCAAAGTCTATGATCTGACCAAGGAAGCCCATTTGGAAAGGGAGTTGGCTTTGATCAAGGTTCATCCGGAAGGCAGGGACCGTTCCGAAATTGTCCAGCTGGCGGAAATTTTCCGGGCCAAGATCGTCGATGTCTCGGAAAAAACCTATACTTTTGAAATCACCGGCGCCAATGAAAAAGTCAATGCTTTCATAGAATTATGCCGGGCGTTTACGATTAAAGAGTTGATTAGAACAGGCGCCGTGGCGGTGGCGCGGGAGATTAGAAAAAAAACCACCAAATGACTTAGGCAGGGGCGTATATTGTTAGTGATGCCCGCATTAAGGGGACATACGCCCCTGCTTTGCGCGTGTTGTACCAGCTGTGCGTAGAGGCACGGCACTTGTCCCGCGAATGCTGGGATGCCGTGCCCCTACAGTTTCAATTATCTACGCATCGTGCGTATATCTTGCTGATAAAGCATCTAAACAGGGGGAAAAACAAGATGGCAAAAATGTATTTTGATAAAGACGGTGATTTGAAAAATTTAAAAGGCAGCACCGTGGCCATTATCGGCTACGGCAGCCAGGGTCATGCCCATGCTTTGAACCTTAAAGATTCCAAGGTCAATGTGGTGGTGGGCTTGCGCAAGGAATCCAAATCCTGGATGATTGCCGAAAAAAGCGGTCTCAATGTCATGACGCCCGATGCGGCCGCCAAAGCGGCCAACATTATCATGATGCTGGTGCCCGACCAGATCCAGGCCAAGGTATACAGGGAGTCCATTGCGCCCAACCTTAAAAAGGGCAATGCCCTGGTGTTTGCCCACGGCTTCAACATTCATTTTAATCAGATTGTGCCGCCTGCCGACGTGGATGTGTTCATGGCTGCGCCCAAGGGCCCGGGCCATATGGTGCGCCGAGTCTTTACCGAAGGCGGCGGGGTGCCGGGGTTGGTGGCAATCCATCAGGATGCCACCGGCAATGCTCTGGCCACGGCGCTGGCCTATGCCAAGGGCATTGGCTGCACCCGGGGCGGAGTGATGGAAACCACGTTCCGTGATGAAACGGAGACGGATTTGTTTGGGGAGCAAGTCGTGCTTTGCGGCGGCGCCAGTGAACTGGTGCGTGCGGGCTTTGACACCTTGGTGGAAGCCGGCTACCAACCGGAAAATGCTTATTACGAATGTCTCCATGAACTCAAACTGATTGTGGATCTGATGTATGAAGGCGGCATTGCGGGCATGCGTTACAGCATCTCCGATACGGCCAAATACGGCGACATCACCAGGGGCAAACGGGTTATTACGGAAGAGACCAGAAAAGAAATGAAAAAGATTCTTAAGGAAATCCAGACCGGTGAATTCGCCAAGGAATTTATTCTGGAGAATCAAGCCGGCTTGCCGTCCTTTACCGCCATTTTACGTAACGAAGCGGAACATCCCATTGAAATAGTGGGCAAAAAACTTCGGAGTATGATGGGTTGGCTGAAAAAGAAGTAACCCATGCCACCCGCACCACGCGTTTGGCCCCTCAGAGCGGTGCGGCCGGGGTCATGATCAAGGCGGCACCCTACATCTTTATGGGAATTGAAATGACCATGGGGATTGCAGCACTGCTCCTGGTGATCCATCACCAATTGGTGTTGGCAGGCAAAATTATTTTGTGGGCCATGATTATCGCCGGGTCGGAATACCAGTGGCGCCGCTTTGGAAAAGGCCCCAGCAGTTTTGAAGATGAATTTTCGACGTTGAGCGATATCTTCAGTTTTGCCGTGGTGCCGGGGCTGCTTATTTACCAACTGGCCTTCCGGGGATGGGGCGTACTGGGACTCAGCGCTGTTTTTATTTTGGTGTTCAGCGCCATGGTGAGGTTGTCTCTTTACCGCATCTACAATCCCATGACCGTCAAGCGGGCTTACGTAGGGCTGCCGTTAATCATTAACGCCGCTTTGATTGCCCTCCTGGCCCAGGTGCAGGAAAAAGAGGGCATTACGCCGGATATGCGCTTACTGCTTTTAGTGGTGATAACCGGCTTGAGTTTTTTATCGGTCAGTCCCATCCATTATCCCAACCCGGCGGAAAGGCCGGGCTTCATGCTCTTGGGCGTTTTGGCGGTGGCAGGCTTGTTCGTGCCTTCCATCAGCCGTTTGCTCTGTTGGGTAATGATGGCGGCATTGGCGGGCTACATTCTATTGGCACCCTTGACCACAAAAAAACAAGGTGCTTGATCAACAGACATTGCGGCAGGATTGTTTTTTAGAAAGGAGTTAAGCAAATGAGAGCCATGACCATTGGAGAAAAAATTCTGGCCCACGCGGCCGGGAAAAAAGAAGTCAAACCGGATGATATCATTCTGGCCGGCATAGACCTGTGCCTGGGCAATGACATCACCGCGCCCCTGGCCATTCAGGAATTTTATCGCCACGGCGGCAAAAAAGTGTTCAACCGTCACCGGGTGGTTCTGGTACCTGATCACTTCACGCCCAACAAGGACATCAAGTCGGCGGAACAGGCCAAAATCCTGCGTGCATTTGCCAGGGAGCAAAAGCTGACCTATTACTGGGATCAGGCGGAATGCGGGGTGGAACATGCCTTGCTGCCGGAAAAAGGCGTGGTGGTTTCCGGGGATCTGATGATCGGTGCTGATTCCCATACCTGCACCCATGGCGCGCTTGGCGCTTTTGCCACGGGCGTGGGATCCACTGATTTGGCGGCGGCCATGCTGACCGGCAAGGCCTGGTTCCGGGTGCCGCATACCATTAAACTTGTTTTTAAGGGTAAACTGCCGAAGGACGTGACCGCCAAGGATCTAATCCTGGCCGCCATCGGACGGCTGGGCGTGGATGGCGCCAATTACCGCGCCCTGGAATTCACGGGCCCGGTCATGGCCAAACTTTCCATGGAGGGGCGCATGACCATGAGCAACATGGCCATCGAAGCCGGGGCCAAAGCCGGTCTCATTGCGCCTGATGCCATTACCGAAGCCTACATGAAAAACCGGGCGCAGCGTCAACCGCGTTACTACCACTCCGACCCGGACGCCGCCTATGAGCGGGTGGAAGAATTTGACGTGAGCCGCATGGAACCCATGGTGGCCAAGCCCCATCTGCCCTCCAATGTGGCGCCCGTGCGCAGTTGCAAGAGCATAGTGCTTGATCAGGTGGTGATCGGGTCCTGCACCAACGGCAGGATCGAAGACTTTCGCGCAGCCGCCAAATTGCTGAAAGGCAAAACCGTGAGCCCGCGGGTGCGCACCCTGATCATTCCCGCCACCCCGGCAGTGTGGAAGCAGGCCATGAACGAAGGTCTTCTGGAGGTCTTCATCAACGCCGGCTGCGTTATCTCGCCGCCAACCTGCGGTCCCTGTCTGGGAGGCCATATGGGGATTCTGGCCAAAGGTGAAAAAGCCGTGGCCACCACCAACCGCAATTTTGTGGGCCGCATGGGCCATCCGGAAAGTGAAGTGTATTTGGCTTCTCCGGCCGTGGCCGCGGCGTCGGCCATTAAAGGCCGCATTGCCGCACCCCAGGAAGTCCGGGGCGCGCACTGGAACCAGGGGGTGAAGAAATAATGAAATTCAAAGGCAACCTGTATAAATTCGGCCATGATGTGAACACCGATGAAATTATTCCGGCCCGCTATTTAAATACCTCCGATGCCAGGGAGTTGGCCGCCCATGTCATGGAAGACGCTGACGCCACCTT
>CAYVTN010000322.1:0-3162 GCA_964454395.1 uncultured bacterium
GTGTCTTTTTTATTATTTTTAAACACATAATGTTTACGACTTTATTCTTTTTTACCATTACAAACAACAACAAAAATATAAGTCGTTTGATTGGACAGGGAAATTCTTTGATGACATCAAATTTAATATTTAAATCTTTCGCAAAATAGTCAAGCCGTTGGAATACGGAAGATGATGGATGATAAACTCCCGGACAGCTTGGATAAATTCCTGGGTTTCAGAAAAAGTAGTCCCTAAATAGTTTTCCACCGCCCGGATTACGCCCCGTTTATTGTCCCAAGTTAAAACGAGTTGCCCATTTTTCCGAAACGTGAATTGTTTCAAGTTGGTGTCATGAAAAATGACCTTGGCCTGGGGCGCCAAATAGGGAAACCAATGTTTGATTTCCTGAAGAGTGTGCTCATAAAGATGGCTGGTATCAATGAACAATAAATCGATCGAGGGGGAAATTTGTTTCTCCCGGCACCAATCCATAAAATGCTTGCTGAATTCAATGTCGTCAGCTTCTACAAAATGCCATTTCGGATAGTCCGATAGTTGGCCTACAGGTTCAATATCCACGCTCAGCAATGTGGCGTCACATAACCGGGCTGCCCGTTCAAAAACAAAAGTGCTTTCCCCTCCCCTGATACCCAGCTCAACGATAAGTTTTGGCTTCTGTGTAATGGCTTCATAAAACAGTAAAGGAAGAAAATCGCTTATATCCGTGCCGCATTGGGTTCTCTCATATATTTCATTAAGTTCGACTAAATCGTTCGAAAAAATAGCTGCCATTGGTTTGGGTGCTCGCAGGAAATTATAGATATTTCGAATAAAAATCAATGCGTGATATTCCAAACTAGCATGAATTCGGGTCAAAATGGACACACTGCATCTCCTTTAATATTAATTTTGAATTTGGTTCTCCCCCAACCATAACGCGTTGTCATCTTTTACCAAACGACCTTACTTGCCTTTTGATTGCGTCAGCAGCTTTTCTACCTGTTTCAGCCCCTGCCTGGCTTCGGAAAAATCAGGTTGCAGCCGCAGGGCCTTTTCAAAACAGCCTTTGGCGGTTGTAAAATCACCGCTCACGGCGCTGCATTGACCCCAAAGAAATAAGGTCCGGGCATCGGGCACGCCCAGCTCATTCGCCCGGGCATACCATTGGGCTGCTTCCTGGTAGCGTTGCAATTGATAATAAAACCACCCCATCATTTGATAAGGCACCGGCCATTGCGGGACCAGCTCGCGCACTTTTTCCCAATGGGCCAGGGACGATTCGGGCCTGTTGCCACCGGCTTGGGCCAACAGGTTTCGGACTTTTTCCACCATAGCCGATGATTCCACAAACAACGGCCTGCCGGTCTTAAGCGGCCGGTCAAGCAAGGGCGTTTTGGCCAATTGATAAAGCACCATCTGGCGGTAAATGGCGACAGGCTCCATGTAGCAGGAAAGGAGTTTTTGATAAGTTTGGACGGAAGCCTCATTCCATGAGAAGGTTTCATAACTCCGGACGCGGATGGCTTCATTGGGGCTGACCAGCAAATGGGTGTACCCCTTTTGCTTCAGCTCGTTCCATATGGCTTGGGCATCCTGGCCTTGTTTCAACATGGTGATCAGGGGATGGTCATTGAATACACTGGCGGCGGTCACGGGACGGTTGTAATAATAGGCCCGGCTGTCGCCAAAGAGCATGATCTTACTATCCGCCGGCAACCGGTTGACCGCTTCGGCCATACCTGAATAGTCATTCATCAGCTTGCGATTTAGGTATGCACTTTTTGTTTCCAGCCCCACAGCCGCCCCCATGGGATCCCAAGTGGCGAGGCCGATTTCAAAGAACAACAACACGCCCCAAAAGCCGAGAAAAAGGACGGCCAGTCTGGCCACTGTGCCTGAAGAGGCATGCCAGGCCGTCCACTTTTCCATGACCAGAGCGCAAAGAATGCACAGCATGGGAATGATGGGTATGGTGTAGCGCGTAATTTGGGTCTGTGTCGACCAAAGCAGCAAGGCCGCCAGGACCGACCCAATCAAAATCTGGATTTCAGGCGGGCCCCGGCGCTGGATCCAGGCCATGACCATCAGCGCAGGCAGCATAAACAAAAAGAAAACCCCTATGAAAGAGTTGCTGGTCGGATAGTAAAAGGAAAGTGTCCATGGCTGGCTCAGGTATTGAAAAAAGCTGCGGTGGCCGAATTCCTTAAACTCCAGCATTTGATGCTGCATTTTTTCAGGATTAATATGCAGGCTGGGGATGTGTTTGAATAAAAAAGGATAGACCGGATTATGGGTGAACAGCGTATTCTTGACCAGCAATGGCAACATGACCACCATAATACCGGCAGCCATCAGCAGCAAGGACCGGATCAACCGGGGCCGGAAGACCACTTTGTTTTTTATCAAGAGAACCAAACTGAACGCCATGGCCGGCGCCAAAATAAAGGCAGTGGTATATTTACAAACCAAGGCCATGCCGATCAGAACACCCGTGATCACGGCGCGGCGGAAAGGCGGCCGGTTTGTTGACGAGAACCAGTCCAGCAGACCATTAAAGGCCAGCACTGTAAAAAAAGCGGAGCCCACATCCGCAGCGGCTACCACCATGTTCATATCCACCACAGGCACCACCAGGAACAAACCGGCTGCCCATAAGGCGTATTGGGGGCTGCAGAAGCGTCTGGCAATGATTACTACCTGCAGGGCGGTCAGGATACCAAAGACCACATGCAGCAAACGGCAGACCCGCTCGTCCGCCAAGGCCAAGCCCCAGGTATAGAGCATTTCTATGCCAAAGGGAAAGTTGGAGAAGAACATGGCCGGCATGGACTTGATGCCATGGCCCAGCAAATAATCCCGGGGCACGGCCAAATGATAGACCAAGGCATCATAAAAAACTTCCGGCGTATTGGCGGTCAGTAAAACAAAAATGAGAACCGCCGCGGCCAAACCCATAAGCAGATAATCCACCAGGGTAAAGGGCCCTTGCACCAGGGTTTTTAGCGCGCTTAAGTCACGCCGCTGCTTCCAGAGACACAGGCCCCCATAGACTGCACCGGCAATGGTCAGGACCAGCATTAGCCAGCCCAGGTAGAGTTGCAGCAATCCCAAAATCATGGTGAGCAGCGAAAACAGGCCCAGGCCGATGCCCAGGCGCAAGGTAAGCAGGCCTGGACCGAC
>CAYVTN010000322.1:3172-3729 GCA_964454395.1 uncultured bacterium
TCCCAGCCCGTAGGCTGTAAGCAGCATACCTGCCAGCGCCAACATCACCCGAACCGTGCCTAACCAATGAAACGCCACTTGAGACCAATGAACTGGTCCAAACCGTTTAAGATCGAACAGAAGATTAAAGACGGAAGGGTGCAGGGAAAAAACATGAACAGTGTGGCGGGCAAGCAGAAAGGCCCAAATAGACACGAGGACCAGCACCATCAGCTTGGTCGGACTGTCATTGACAGTTGGCTTGCTTATATTCCTTTTGCTTGAGGCCAATGACAATTATCCTCACAGATTATCTTGCTCAACTTTGGAAAATTTGCCAAAGTTGAAATATCTTACTTAAACTTGGTAACTACTCAGGTCTCTTGCGTTTCCGGTTTGGATACGCAAGAGACCTGAGCAGTTACTAAACTTGACTCATTTTCTTCTTGGCATGGGCAAGCAGGGATAAAAATAATTGCTTGCCGTCCACGGAGCCCATTTCCGGTTCCATACAACGCTCCGGATGGGGCATCATGCCCAGCACATTGCCCCGTTCATTGCAAATGCCGGCAATATTG
>CAYVTN010000323.1:0-3725 GCA_964454395.1 uncultured bacterium
GAAGTTTGCGGTGGTGAAAAGGGTGGAGCCAAAACCACCGCTGGTGCGGTCCGGCAGCTGAATGCCGCCAAAAGCCACATTGGCCACCAGCTTAACCGGCACGGCTGGGTTTAAAATAATCTCGGTGCTGGAAAACACGGTGTGCACATCGATGGTTCTGGGAATGCGCTCCAAGGCCACCTCGTGCAAGTCAAGCACCATCTTGCCGAACACCACGTTGTACTCTTTTTTATTGGCATCAGGCGTATTGATGATCTGCTCATGAAACACCACGTCCTGTCCCTGCCCATGGCTGTGCCAGGACATCCAGCCCCAGGATCCAAAAATAATCCTTAGACCCAGATAGATGAAGAAAAAGCCGATCAACAGTTTGAAGATGGGAATATTGATCCGAAACACACCGTTTAAGATAATCACAACCCCAATAATGACCACCAAAAGTCCCCAAAACAATGCTCCGCCCATTTTCATACGCTCCTCCCCGCTTGATGACAACTGTTCATCAATCAATGTTTTGGATACAGCTTGGTTGTATCACACGGTCTTGCTCCTTGTCGATTAAAACCTTTTGGGTTTCGCTCCTAACGTTAGTGTTGGGGGACATATAAAAAAACGGGGGGGCCTGTCATTAAAGAGGCGAAGGAGAAAGGCAGGCCTAAGGGGAAACCGCCTTTCTCCTTCGTTTTCCTTTTATGACCCTCTTTGACTTCCCTGGGTATAACCTACTCGAGCGATAACGTCTCATCCGCCGTGAGGGGTACCTGATTTCGAACTTCAATGGCACCCGTATCGGCCTGCATGGTCCCGCCATGGATATCCACCATTGACAGCCGTGCCACGAATTTTCCATCGTGAACCAACAAACCACGATCATCTTTACCATGCCAAACCAGCTGATTAGGCGGTTGCTCCTCACCCTGAAAGGACCGTACCGCATCGCCTTGGCCGTCCGTTATGGTGACCTCCCAGTGTTCAATCGGATATTTGGTATGGGCTTGAAGGGTTAAAGTCGTATAACGTTTGATCCCTGCAGGGGAAAATATCCTGGGCTGGGCTTGCAGGCTGACCTGGTAACCGCCGAAAGTGTAGCCCAAGGATAGCTTGTGCGACCAACCTAAGGCTTCGATGCCGGCCGCATAATCAATACTGAACTGGCTGATTTTGGTTCCAGCGCCTACGGCGATTCTGGTCTCGTCATCCAGACCGGCCCGGACAAAAACAGCATCACCGTAAACCATCACTTCCGTTCCAATTTTCCAGTGCGGATCATGGTTGCCCAAAGCTTGGCTAATATCGGCATCAATCAGCACGTGGCGGTCAAAAAGCAGGCCGGCCAATCCCAATTTAAACGTAGGAACAAACGTCTGCTCCATAATGGACGGTGGCAGGGCATTGACTGCCATAAAACCGATTTGGAACTGTTTGATCGGACTATAGAGCACGCCAAGATCAAGGCCGATGCTGCTGTCCTGCCGGTCAAAGAGTTTTTCGTGGACAACCTTCAGATTGGTCCCAATCTGAACATCCGGAGAAAGGTCACGGGCATAAGTGGCCAGAAGCGCACCCTGCCAGGTCTGGTTGGATCCAGCTAGTGGCTGGTAATCCTCGTCACGAAGGTCGTAGCCAAAGGAGGACAGCAAAACCGCGCCCACTCCCAGGTAGCCGATCCCATCCAAGGGCAGATTACAGGCCACAAAATCAAATACCGTATCTTCAAATAATTGAACATGCTCCATGCCCAGGGTAACCGGATTTTGCCTGGCCAATCCGGCGGGATTATAATGAGCGGCGCTCACATCATCGGCCAGGCCGGTCATGGCGCCGCCCATGCCGGCTGCCCGCGCGCCGACGTCGTAGTTAAGGTATTCCCCCGGCAACCCGTAATCGCCCGACCCGGGCCAGACCAGGGGCGTATTGAAACTGAACAGTATGATCACCAATGCAACAAGGTTGACCTTTTTCATGAGGCACCTCCCTCTTCCTTACTGATTCAGAACGCCGATCTTAAAACGGATCGGCTGCTGTTGATCGGGATGGATGGCGCAAATATAACCTCCGTTGGCCACATGAACGCCCTTGAGATTTTTGCCTTCCCACACCACGGTGTTGACGCCGGCATGTCCGCCATTGGGATCACCGGACGGAATGTCCTTGGACCAGACCAGATCGCCCATCAGGGTATACAGGCTAAGCTTAACGTGCGCGTCCTGGCGGAGAAAATAATCAATATGCGCCGGCCGGCCTTGACGGGGCGCACAAGGATTGGGATAAACCCCTCCATCGGGGGTGACGGTCACGTCCAAGAGCAGTGTTCCCGCGACCTCGCCGACACGGCTTTCAATGACATGGCGGGCGTTGATGGCGCCGGCATAAAAAGTCTGATAGGACTCGCCCATGCTGTTGGTGACGGGTTGCATGGGTCCATCCAAGCGGCTGACTGCGGAGGCCGGCGAAAGAATAATGGTGGAAACGGCCTGACCGGTGACCGGGTTGTCGTTGACATCGCTGGCCCGGGTAAAGACAGCAGTCTTTTCATTGGCCACCAGCTGGTAAATCCGGTTGTTGCCTTGGGTATAGGACTGGGTATCGGCCCATAGGGTCAGCTTGGTCACTTGGGACGGGTTGACATTCACCTGGGGCGAGTAGCCTATGGCCGGCTTGGGGGAGCCGTCGACCGTGCGGACCCGGATCAGAATGTGTTCTGCCTTGGTATAGGACTGAGTGTTAATTTCCGCCACGCCCCACTGGGTAATCCCATTGGTCACGCTTAGGCGGCCACCGCCCGGTGTGGGTGACGATTGCTGATCAAGGAAAGCTTCCATGACGAAAGGTTGGCTCACCGCCACGATTTCATTGGTATTGACGTGGCGCACTTCCACCCGCATGGGAAAAACCTCGGGGTTGGCCGTCACCCCCACGGGCGGTTGATTTTGATCGAGCGCAATGCCCTTGACCGTGACATGAAAACGGGTATCTTCGCTGCGGATCACATTAATGACCGTATGGGAATCTTCAGCGCCGATAATATTGGGATTAACCTTTTCATAGGGGTATAAAAAGATCAAGCCCGGACTGACCAAGCGACACGAAAAAACGGCCCGGCCATTGATCATGGTGCTGGTGATACTCTCACGATAACGGGGTATGGCGCCGGCACCGTCATCAGTGGATTGAAGCTCGATGGTATTGCCGCCTATATCATTGATAAAATTGCCGAACTGGTCCACGCTTTGAACCACGGTTTCAAAATCATTGCCACTGATTTGCGCATGGGCCAAATAATCGGTCACCCCCTGCACATCGGGATTGGTCGGCGTAACCCCGCTGTACCAGGTGGTGCCCTGGCAGCCACTGCCGGGAATGGCAACCTGTCCCGGCGCCAGGATTTGCAAGCCATAATAAGCACCGGGCGTAATGTTGGCGGATGGGGTTGACCCCGGCTGCAGGTCTGTACCCAGCACGGGATAGGCGCTTAGGGACTGCATCCCCTGGGTGCGAAAATGAAAATTGCCAAAGCTGGCATAGCCTTCATCCGGGTCAATGAATTGGTCGGCTGGTCTTGGAGCAAAGGGATCAGTGGTGAGAAGCTTGACCTCCTGGTCCACACCCTTGACCATATTGCCATAGATGTCACAGGAATAGACGCGGACTTCCAAGGGATCACCCGCCACAAAAGTCAGTGTTTTGTCGGTAAAATTGTTGAATACATCGGCCGCGGCCGGCGG
>CAYVTN010000324.1:0-3723 GCA_964454395.1 uncultured bacterium
ATTACTCAAGAATATATAAACAAAGGTTGGCATGATTATAAAATTGATCTGGGAAATGCCAAATGGATATCGGGAAATAATTTAATTGAAATACAATATAGTGGATATAAAAGATCAAAAAGTGATCCGCGCGCCCGTGCTATCTTATGGGACCATTGTCGTTTCAAGTGAAATTTTCCATGTTATTGGAATAGGAAACTTCCAACACTTCGGTCAAATATTCCCATGAATACCGCTCCTCGGCGGCTTTTCTGGCTTGCTCCCCCAACCGCTGGCTCAAGTTTCTGTCTGCCATTAAGTTCAGCGCAGTGTCTGCAAAGGCTTTTGGTGTTGGGTCGGCCAAGCGGCCGATATCTTCCGATTTAAACAAATGCACCATTTCCCCTACAGGACTGGACACAATCGGCCTTGCCATGGCCATATAATCACCCACCTTGTTGGGCCAGCGGCCTATATTGGCCTGTTTATTGGCAAAGGGCAACAGGAAGACATCAGCTGCGCCCATATAGTCAGATATTTCTTCATAGGGAAGGATCCCGTATTCCAAGATGCCTTTCTCACAGCCTTCCTGCTGGGCAATAACCTTTGTCATGGATGACGGCTTACCCACCAGGATTAGTTTGGCGGTTTGATCTTTTCGATAAATTTCCGCAAAGGCCTTCAAGGCCAGATCCAAATCATAGTGAACAAAGCCCATGAAGCCTAATACCTTGGCCTCTTGCGAGATACCTAATTTCTTCCGGCATTCATTTTTATCACGAGGTTGGAAATTTTCCACATCCGCCCCGCCTGTAATTTTGGCAATACTTTTTTCAGGCACACCCAGTTTAATGGCGCGCTCGCGCAAGGCTGTGGAAATGACGGTGGTAGCCATAGCCTGGGTGCGAAAGTGTTCTTCGTACCAGGTTTCAATGGGACCAAAAAGATGTTTAATTAATTTATTGGACCGTTCTTCAATCACACCGCCCCGGCCCCACCAATCAGCCCAGTCCATGACCAAGGGGATACCCCGCTTCTTCAAGGCCATGGCAGGATGGATCACAGCCGGTCTGGAGTCAAAAGCATGAACCAGATCATAGGCTTCATTTTTTAGATAGCGCAGCCGTACCCAAGTATCCCAAAAATCCCACCCGGACCGGGCCATGCCCCAAAACAAATCAGGAAATTGAACAACCCTTACCCCTTGTAAATTGATCTCTTCAATACCTTTGCGCTTGTTGGGATGAATGGTATAAATGGTGACTTCATGCCCTTTTTTCACAAGGTACCGGCCAAAATGATAGCAGCGAAAAAAGGTGGAGCGCCAAATGACATTATGATTGAGCATTAATATTTTCATGGACATCCTCTCATTCTGCTTTGCGCGCTCATTTGGCCTATCCCTTTCCATATCTCGGTGGGCGCAAATGGTGCAGGTCTGTGTTTCAGTCTTTTACCCGGAGGGATTCAAGCACTTGTTTAACCAGCGTGATGACAGAATCAGGATCAATATCCATACAAACCGGCCTCTCCTGAATGCATTGATCGTAGCATCCGCGGCAATCAATACCGTCTTTCTTAACCACATGGGCACTCTTACTCCAAGGTCCAAACCATTCGGGTTTCTGTGGTCCAAAGATGGCAATAAGGGGTTTATTCAAGGTTGCAGCCATGTGCATGGGTCCACTGTCATTCACCAGCATTAGGTCACAGAGATTGGCAACGGCCAGGAATGTTCTTAAATCACCGGTCACTCTAACCGATTTGCTATAATGGTGCTTCAGCCAGTCTGCTTCCAGGTTGCCCTGTTCACCAAAGATCAACCATTGGATATTTTCAAATGCCCTGTCTGTTGCGAGCATGACCTCCAGATATTTTTCCTTCGGCCAGCGCCGGAGTGGGTTGGCCGCGCCGGGATGTATGCCTATCAAGCGTTGGTTTTGGCCAATCCCAAGGGTTTGCTTCCATTGAGCGGCTGTTTCTAATTCTTCCCGGCTCAAACAAAGCCTTGGATTGAGGGGGTCGCCTTGATGTCCTAAATAGTCCAGCAGAAAGCGCCATTGTTCTACCCGATGACAGACTTCAGGAGGTTGGACTATTTTTCTTGTTAAAAAACCACTGCCGCCATTGTTCGAATAAGCGATGCGATGGGTAACACCAAATAGCCAAAGTAAAATATTATTTCGGATATCACTTCTTGCGTCAACGACCAGGTCGATTTTTGACTTTCTGAGCCGCCTGATTAACTTAAATAAATCACCCCAAGGATATTTCCACAACTGATACTTCTTTGTCCGGTCCATATTGGTCCATGGGAACTTGAAGACCACAAACTCGTCAACTTCCGTGCAGTTGGCCAGGACGGTTTTGCCGTGCTGTTGAGCCAGTAAACTAATTTTGGCGTTTGGATATATTATTCTTAAGCCTTGCAATCCCACCGTGGATAACACCACGTCACCAATACCCCAAAGTTCTATAAGTAGAACATGCCTGACCTTCTCCTGATCGGGTAATGCTTTTTCCTTACCCATCCCCAAAAGCGTGGTCATACGGTCAACCAACGATATCCAATTTCTCAGCCTAGGGTTAATTACCATATAATGATATCTCCGCTTTGGATGGGGCTGCGCCCTGCCCCGCGAAGGCAATAAAGAGGGGTGGCATACATGATATTCATGGGGATGGCCATTTATAAGTTGCATTTCCAGCTTCGAAATGTTTACGTTTAGTTACATCTTCCAAATCATATATCTCATAAATGAGTGGATATTTTTCCCAATAAGCCCCACTCAAATATTTCGTAGCAAGCCTGGTAATATTGAGAGGATATTTTAAAAGTTTCAAATACATGGGAATATTTTTATTTAATTGTCTGGTTTCCTGCTTTGCAGTGTCGCTGACGCTCAAATTATCGCCGGTATAGGTAAACGTTGATAGGTAACGGCTAAGGTGTCGAGCCGTAAAACCGGCCTTGAGTAGTTTCAGCACAAAATCCATATCAGCTACTGCCCGCAACTTGTCATTAAAGAAATAACCTTGATCAATTATTCTTCTTCTGAAAAACATAGTGCAAGTTAAAACATAAAGGTGAGAAACAGCAATAAAAGCATAATTAACACGATAGCCTTTTCGATAGGCTATTAGTTTTCCATCAGGCGCCACCAGTAAAGTATTGCCAAAAACGATGTCCACCTCAGGATGGCTTTTAAAATAGTCATGCACAAAGGCCAAGGTTCCTGGCAGATATTGTTCGTCGCAGTTCAGGTAAGAGATGATGTCACCTTTGGCCCGTTTAAGGCCTTTGTTGACAGCATCATACATGCCGTGGTCTTTTTCACTGATCCCTATGATGCCCGGATTTTCTCTAAGCCAGGCAGCAGTGCCATCACTGGATCCACCATCCATGACCAGATGCTCAAAGTCAACACCCTCTTGATCGGCAATTGACGCGCTGGCACATTTGAGATAATTGAGCATATTATAACTCGGGGTAATAATAGAGTGTTTCATTCCAAGCTCTTATCTGTTCAATTTATTGTGTCATGCTTTAAGACTTTGTACTTTTTCTTCTAAACTTTGGGCCAGCGCCTTTATAAAAAATAGGCTGCGTTTTATTATTCCATGGTTCTCTTTTCTCAAGCCCCCTCCGAACCATTCCTTCAAGTAGTCCATATTTTCAAACACCCTGTTTCTAAGTTCGGCGATTTTTGTCCGTATGGCATCGCGGTGCGGGCCGATCTTCGG
>CAYVTN010000325.1:0-3712 GCA_964454395.1 uncultured bacterium
TCACCGGGAAATGGAATGCCCCAATCCTTGGAAGCGCGGGATACGGAAATGTCCTTTAAGCCGTCCTTGATCACATTGACCACTTCGTTTTTCCGGGACAAGGGCTGGATAAATTCGGGATGCGCTTCGATGTGGTCCAGCAACCGCTGTTGAAAGCCCGAGAGTTTAAAGAAATAATTTTCCTCCGAAAGCCAGGTTGGTTTGAGGCCGTGGATGGGGCAAAGGCCGTCCTTGAGGTCCGTCTCCGTGTAGTAGGTCTCGCAGGAGTTGCAGTACCAGCCCTCGTATTTGCCCTTGTAAATATCGCCGCTGGCCATGGCCCGCTTCACCATCTCCTGGGAAGCCTGATGATGAATGGGTTCCGAGGTCTGGATAAAGCGGTCAAAGGAAACCTCCAGGGTGCGCCAGGTTTCCTTGAAGACGGTGGCCATTTCATCGCAGTAGGTTTGGCAGTCCTTGCCCAAGGACTTGCATTTATTTTCCACATTGGCGGAATGCTCGTCCGAGCCGGTGGCAAACCACACATCATAGCCGCTGAGCCGTTTCCAGCGCGCCAGCACATCGGTGCCGATCTCTTCATAAGCATGCCCGATGTGGGGATTGGAATTGGCATAAGTAATGGCGGTGGTAATGTAAAATTTCTTATCGCCCATGGGTTACCTTCCTTCCGGTGAGGCGCTGCCCGCCTTGGGATTGTTGCCCTGGCTGTTGCCAATTTTGCCTTTGAAGCGGCGGTGTTTATGGGGCGGCCTGCGTTTGTGTTTCCTGGGCCGCTGAGCGTCCTGAGTCTGAACCTGAACCGTGCCTCCGGTTGGCGCCTGAACCGTGGCGGAAGGCGCAACTTGCGCTGCCGCTGCCGGGACAGGCTGGGAGGCGTTGCCATTGGGCTTGGCCGTTGCCGCCTCTTCCCGGGCCGCCTGGCAGGGACCGTTGCAGGCTTCCGTGCAGGCAGGCGTTTGCGTTTCTGCCAGTTCACAGACTGCTTCCAGAACAGGCGTGTCCTGCTCCCCGGCCTGGCCCTTGCCTTTTTGGCCCTTGCCTTTGCCGTAATATTCATAAGAAAGGCAGCACATCAACCGTCCGCACAGGCCGGAAACCTTGGCGGGATTGAGCGAGAGATTTTGCTCTTTGGCCATGCGGATGGAGACGGAGACAAAATCCTTCAGAAAAGTGCAGCAGCACAAGGTCTGGCCGCAGCACCCCACGCCGCCCAATCGGCGCGCTTCATCGCGCACCCCGATTTGGCGCATCTCGATCTTGACCCTGAGGGCATGGGCCAGATCCTTGACCAGTTCGCGGAAATCCACCCGGTTTTCGGCGGTAAAATAAAAGACAGCTTTGCGGGCATCCAGGGAATAGCTGACATCCACCAGCTTCATGGCCAGCTTTTTCTCCAGCGCTTTTTGCCGGCATAATTTATAGGCGTCTTTTTCCTTTTTTGTATTGGTCTCGAATTGGGCCAGGTCCTTATCCGTGGCCTTGCGCAGCAGGGGCTTGATTTTTTCCGGCAGCATGTCCTTGGCCACCTGCTTGAGCGGGTGGACCACTCTGCTCAGCTGAGGGCCATGCTCGTTTTCCACCACCGCGAAGTCGTATAAATTCAAATGGTCGTTATTTTTGGCAGGGTAATAATAGTGCACCATCCCGCCTTTCATTAATTGTACTCCTATAACTTCAGGCATTGTTCGCCACCTCAATAGTCAAGATTATAATTGGTTCCGGTCTCCATAGGTACAGGCAACTTGCCCCGCCTATGCCGGGATGCCTGTACCCTCCGCCAACCGCCACCCCAAGGGTTGGACCAACAACCAATCTGCAACAGCAACCAATTTTAGTCCCGGCCTGTTTCGTTGCTTTGGCCAAGCCGCATCAATAAGACCTCCAGCATCAGTTGGAGGTTGATATTACGTTTCATCTGGTTGGCGGCCGTCATGATCAACCGGCATTTTTCCGCCCATCGCGCCGGAGACGCTTCCCCGGCCCAGCGCCGGAGCTCCTGTTGGTAGTCCACATTCACCAGCAGTGTTTCCTGACCGCCGGCGGCGAGCAGCAGCACATCGCGAAACCAGGTAAGCATCATGCCCAAAGCCTCGGTCAGTTCATTCCTGGTTTCCATGAGCTTTTGTGCGGCCCCGGCCCATTGCCCGGTTTTACGGTTTTCCTGCAAAAGGTCCACAACCGTCCGCCGCAATGATCGGACTTCATCCGCTGCCAGCCGCAACACCTCCGCCGGACGGCCTCCGGACAGCCGGGCCAGGGTCATGGCTTCCGCTGTGCCAAGCTCCAGCCGTTGCGCCGCCCAGGACGCCAGTACGTCGGCTTCAACAGGATTAAAACGGACCTCTTGACAACGGGAACGGATGGTATCGAGCAGGAGAAAAGGCTGGGTGGCCACAAGCACCAGGACCACAAAACCGGGCGGTTCTTCCAGGATTTTGAGCAAACTGTTGGCAGCCTCCACGGTCATGCTGTCCGCAGCATCAATGATATAAACCTTGACGTTACCTTCCATGGGATTGAGCAATACCTGATGCTGCACCTGTTCCCGAATTTGGTCAATTTTGATGAATTGACCGTCAGGAACGATGAGTTGGACATCCGGATGATGGAGGTCCATGATTTTCCTGCATGAGACACACACACCGCAGGCCTCCTGGGCCTGCGGATGTTCACAATTAAGAGCTTGCGCCAGCGCCAGGGCCGTGCTCTTTTTGCCCACCCCTTCCGGACCCGTAAACAGCAGGGCATGACCCAGCCGGCCTTGGGCAATACTGCGTTTTAAATAATTAACGGCCCTCTCTTGGCCTTCAATTGCTGCAAAGGGCATGTGTTATGGCTTCCTTCTCCGTAACCTTTTTTCCACCAATGCCCAGATGGTTTCCGTCACCACCGGAACGTCCTGCTCAGCTTTGACCACTTTGATTCGGTTCGGTTCTTTTTTCGCCAAGGCCAGATAACTTTGCCGCACTCTGCGGGCAAAGGCCATGGTCTCCGTTTCCATGCGGTCGTGGCCCTTTTTGGCCTGATAAGCGCGTTTCAATCCCAGGACCGGATTGATGTCCAGCAAAATAGTCAGGCCCGGTTTTAAGCCTTTGGTGGCAAAGCGGTTAACGGTTTCATAAACCCCGGCAGGCAGGCCGCGGCCGCCCACCTGATAGGCATAGGTGGAATCACTGAACCGTTCACAGGCCACAATATACCCTTTTTTAAGAAAGGGTATAATCGTCTGCTCCACATGCTGCGCCCTTGCCGCCAGGAATAAAAGCAATTCCGCTTCTTTGGTTGGCCCTCCGGCCGCTGTGGATAGCAGTAAAGCCCGTATTTTTTCCGCCAAGGGCGGGCCGCCGGGCTCCCTGGTTTCTTTTACTTTATAGCCATGGCGTTTTAAGCGCTCAACCAACAGTTTAAATTGAGTGCTTTTTCCTGATCCGTCGGGACCTTCCAAGGTTAAAAACAAGCCCTGGGCTGACATTGGTTATTTCCTTTAATCAGAAGTTAGAATGCATATTATTTCACATATGGGCTATTTAATAAACGAAAATCAACAGGTGAGCTAAAATTATCCCGGCTTATTTCCCGGTTGCTGGCGCTTTGAGGAAGGTTAAAAACTCAACTTTGGTAACTACTACTCAGGTCTCTTGCGTATCCAAACTGGCCAAGCCGGAAGCGCACCTTGGACCAATTTGCCCCTACCGGTATGGATATTATGTAA
>CAYVTN010000326.1:0-3673 GCA_964454395.1 uncultured bacterium
AAGGTTTTTCACGCTTTGGAAGCCACCAGCAAGGATCTGGGCCCCATGGGTCTGGGCGCCTCGTCGGATCGCTTTATTCCCAGTGGCCAGCACATCATGATAAATCTTTACATCCCCAAGGAAAAGAACGGATCACTGGCCATAGACAAAGAATGCTATTCAGAAGAGGAATGCTTACCGGTGCTGGTTTTGGCGGAATTGGTGTGGTGCCAGGAAAGGGAGAGCAACAATTACAGTATTGGCGTTAAATTCTGCCAGATTGAAGCGGAACATCAGGCACGCTTTAAAAATTTTCTGCAAGCCAACAATCTCTACCGCGCTGAACTTCACTAGCCTCCCGCTGCCCAGCCAGACCGTCTAATGAGTCGATCCTGAAAAACATATAAAGGGCTTGCAAAGGTCGGGAAAATAGTGAAAACGAGAGGGTGGGATTTGCAAGAAAAGGAGTAACGACTCAGGTCTCTTGCGTATCCAAGGTGCGCTGTTGACGCTCAATATGTTCGAAATGACCTGAGTCGTTACGATTTTTTCTACTTTCTAATAGTGACTTTCAAATGCTCTGGAGGTTGAGCAATTAATTGCTCAACCTCGCAGGGAACGTATTAAACACTTGCCCCGGTGGTGGTTCAGCAGGTATAATCTTTTAACAATCAACCGTTGTGAAAATTCCATGAGGCCGTGGCCTTATTGTTCGGCCTGTGCCCTGGACGGATTTAAAGGATTTTTGAGGAGCGTCTAATGGCAAAGGAAATAAATCTTGAATTTGAAAAATCGCTGGTCGAGTTGGAAAAAAAGATCGACGAATTGAAACATTTTACCGATGGCAAGTCCATGAACTTGGGAGAGGAAATCGAGCAATTGGAACAAAAGGCTGAAAAACTAAGGCAGGAAATATACAGCAACCTTACACCTTGGCAGATTATTCAGGTCAGCCGTCATCCCTTGCGCCCCCATGCCTTGGATTATATTTGCGGATGTTTTGAAGATTTTATGGAGATGCACGGAGATCGCGCCTTTATTGACGACCGCGCCATGGTGGGCGGCGTGGCCTGGCTGGACGGTCGGGCGGTCATGGTGATAGGCACGCAGAAAGGGAAGGATACCAAGGAAAATCTTATTCACAATTTTGGACTGCCTTTGCCGGAAGGGTACCGCAAAGCGCTGCGGCTCATGAAATTTGCGGAAAAATTCAATATGCCCATCATAACATTCGTGGATACGGCCGGCGCTTTTCCGGGTCTGGAAGGTGAAGAGCGGGGGGTGGCTGAAGCGATTGCCCGCAACTTAAGGGAAATGTCCCAGTTGAAAGTACCGGTGATTGTGGTCATTATTGGCGAAGGCGGCAGTGGCGGGGCCCTGGGTATCGGGGTGGGCAACTGCGTCTTGATGCTGTCGTACGCCTCCTATACGGTTATCACACCCGAAGGTTGTGCCGCTATCCTATGGAAAGACCGCGCCGAAGCGCCCAAAGCTTCGGCGATATTAAAGATCACGGCCAATGACTTGAAGGAACTCAAGGTGATCGACGATATCATTGAAGAACCTTTTGGGGGAGCCCACCGTGACCCCCAGGCAACTTTGGAAAAAGTTAAAGCCGCGATTAAGCGTCATTTGGTCGAGTTGGATGCAATGGATGAAGAAACCCTGCTGGAACAGCGGTATCAGAGATTTCGTTGTATCGGACAATATGAAACCTTATCAGCGGCAGGAAACCCAAACCAGGTATCTCAGGCTTCGCCGCCTCAAAGCGGCCAACCGCATGTTGTGCCCGGAAAGTAAAGCTGAGGTGCAATGGAGTCTGTGTCGGCAAGATACATGCATATTGGATAGAGGCGGGTTTGAAATCCGTCCTTACAGAATTCCGGCTTGGCCGGGTTGGAAACAATACCGGAAAGAATTTTAAGGAATCCAATCATAAGATGAAGCGCTGCATTTTTAATAAATGGTTCTTATCCTTCGTTTTTTTTACCTTTACATTGATGCCGGCCATGGGTATGGCGTTGCAGAATGATGACGGCGCCCCGGCATGGGCGGCCACGGCCAACGAAACGGCTTTGGCGGTCAGTGCCAAAAAGGTGATCGTCCTTGATCCGGGCCATGGGGGGCGAGACCAGGGAATTAATCTTGCGCCGGAATTAATGGAAAAGGACGTGGACTTAAGCTTGGCGCTGGCTGTGAAACGCGCCCTCGGCGGGACCAAAAACCTCTCGGTGATCTTGACCCGTAACGATGACAAATATTATAACAATCTGGAAAGAGTCATGATCGGCAACCGAAAAAACGCCGATGTCTTTGTAAGCCTTCACTGCATGGGTCCTGCCCTCAAGGACCAGACTGATCAGCCCATCGTGGTCTATATCAACCGTTATGTCAGAGACGATCAGCTGTCTTCTGCGGTGGATGAAAATTTGACCCAAGGGGTGAAGGCACTGCCCTGGGCCTTGGCGCAGAACGGCATGCTCAAAAAAAGCCGTCTTTTGGGCGAACGCTTAGTGGCGTCCGGGAACGGCCGGGAGGGAAGTCAAGGCGCCTTTTACACCTTGCCCTTGGCCGTGTTGGACGGCATTCATGCACCGGCAGTGCTTGTCGAGGTCCGTCCTACGCCGGAATTGCTTGATTCCAAAAAACGGGATCAGGAAATTGCCCGCCTGGGGAGGATTCTGGCTTCCGGGATTAAAGAATTTTTGTTCTAATGTAACTACTCAGGTTATTTCGAACATCTTGAGCGTAAATAGTACACCTTGGATACGCAAGAGGCCTGAGTAGTTATGTTCCAATAACGGGACATTCCGCCCCGGCCGGGCGGCAGTTTTTTTTAGGTGGTAATTCATTTCATGACCAACAAAAGAATGGTTAATCCGGTAATCCTGAGTTTGTTCACGTTGGCCCTTTTACTGGGCGTGGGTTTTTTCGTCTGGCAGGTGTTGCTGAATCCCAATGCCGGCGAGGAGGGGGTGCAATCCCAGAAACCGACCATGGCGGTTAAACTTTTTTTTGCCGAGGATGTGACCGGCAGCGAGTATGCCACCAAGGACATCCGGTTGGTAAAAGACCAGCCTTTACAAGAAACGGTTCCGGCCCTGATAGAGAAAATGGACCGGGTGGCCGTAAGTAAAAGCAAATGGTCCTGGTGGCCCGAGACCCTGATGGTCCGCAGTGTTTACAGGCAAAAAAACGGCGGTGTCATTCTTGACTTTGAGAAACAGGTTCAGTATAATCACCGCATCGGTGCCTTTGAAGAATTTTTACTGATCAAATCCGTTGTTAAGACCTTGATGGAATATGACCCGGATGTGAAATCCGTAAGAATTTTGGCGGGTGGACAGGAAGCTGACACCTTGATCGGGCATGTGGATATCACCCGGTCTTTTTCCCGGGAAGATCTGTAAAACCAATTTGAAAAAGCATCAAACCATACCTGCGGGTATGGTTTTTGAATGAAAGGTAGAGATGAGCACACCAACCAACATCCCCAAACCATTAAGTGATAAAGAAGGCTGCCTGCGGGCCACCGGGGTGGGGTGTGGCGTGCTGGTGGTGGCGGCCTTGGTGATTGCCCTGGTGGTGTTTTTGAGGATCGACAAAGTGTACCAGTACGGCGTGGACGTGAGTGTCAGCAATCTTCAGAAAAAATTGGGCGTGGAACGGACCTTGACGGACGCCCAGTATTATG
>CAYVTN010000327.1:0-3670 GCA_964454395.1 uncultured bacterium
GCGGCTTGACACAAAGGCTGCGATGGCAAATTGCGAACTTATATTGACATGACCGCGGGCGCTGTCTTTTTTATTTTCAAAAAATGGTCTTTCTGACCCGGCGGCCCTGGTTAAGCGGTGTGGGGGCAAGTCAGGAAAGCAGTTGGCAAAGGTTGGGGTTGTATGAGTTCCTTGGTGCTTGGTTTTCGGGATATTGATAAAACAAAAATCATGGCTGTGGGAGGCAAGGGCGCGAACTTGGGAGAACTTTCCAAGATTGAAGGCCTCCGCGTGCCCGATGGTTTTTGTATTTCGACCGAAGCTTTTAAAAGGGTCATTGGGGAAACGCCGGCGATTAATGCATTACTTGATCAGTTATCGCTTCTTAAGGTGGAAGACCGGGATAAGATCGCTGAAGTGAGCGGGGAGATTCGCAGGGTCATCGAAGAGACCGCCATCCCGGAAGACATTATTGAAGAGATCACCCCCTTCCTCACCAGCCTTGGTGAGAATAATGCCTATGCCGTAAGATCGAGCGCCACTGCGGAGGATTTGCCGGCCGCCTCCTTCGCGGGTCAGCAGGATACCTATTTGAACATTATCGGAAGGGCGTCCCTCCTAAAGCATATACGCAAGTGCTGGGCATCGTTATTTACCGAGAGGGCCATAATCTATCGCCTTCAAAATGACGTTGACCATGGCAAAGTCTGCCTGTCCGTGGTTATTCAGAAGATGGCCGCCGCACAGGCAGCAGGCATTTTATTTACTGCCGATCCCGTTACTTCCAATAGAAAAGTGTTATCCATTGATGCCGGTTTCGGGCTTGGCGAGGCCTTGGTCTCGGGCCTGGTGACGCCTGATAACTATAAAGTACGCAACCACAACATACTCACTAAGCACGTTTCCGCCAAGAAGCTGGCGATTTATGCCTTAAACCGGGGCGGTACGAAAAAACAGGAAATTGAACCGGAGAGGCAGCATAAGCAAGTGCTGGCGGATGAGCAGATTTTGCAGCTTGAACGCATGGCCAGAAAGATCGAAGAACATTTCCGATCTCCTCAGGACATTGAATGGTGTTTGGTTGATGACAGGTTTTATATAGTCCAGAGCCGCCCCATCACGACTTTATACCCCATCCCGGAAACGACTGATCAAGAACAGCATGTCTATCTATCTGTCGGCCATCAACAAATGATGACCGGCCCCATGAAACCATTGGGGATCTCCTTGTTTCAGCTAACTGCTTTTCGCCCCATGTTTAAAGCCGGCGGGAGGCTATTTGTTGATGTGACGCGGCAACTGGCTTCGCCCGTCAGCAGGGAAAATTTGTTAAATGCCATGGGCCAGCACGATCCGCTCATGAAAGACGCCCTCATGGCCATCATTGCGCAGGGTGATTTCATAAATACGTCACCTCACGGTGAGAAAGAACAAAATTCCGGAAAGAGCAATAAAGGCCAGCCCCCATCAGGGTTTCCGGGACCAATCGAAAACAATCCGGCAATTGTTTCTGATTTGATCGCGCGTAGTCAAACATCGCTGGAAGCGTTAAAACAAAACATCCAAACGAAATCGGGAACGGAATTATTTGAATTTATCCTGGAAGATATGGGGCAGATGAAGAAAATATTCCTTGATCCGCGAAGTTCGGGTGTGATTACGGCCGCTATGGAGGCTTCGGCATGGATCAATGAAAAAATGAGCGAATGGCTGGGCGAACAAAACGCAGCTTACACGCTTGCTCAATCCGTGCCAAACAATATTACCTCCGAGATGGGTCTGGCCCTATTGGATCTCGCCGATGTGATCCGGCCTTATCCTGAAGTCATTGACTACTTACAACATGTGGAAAAAGACAACTTTTTGGATGACCTGGCAAAATTGGCCGGCGGTCAGGCAGCCCGGGAGGCCATCAATGCTTATCTCGACAAATACGGCATGCGATGCGCCGGGGAAATTGATATTACCAAACCCCGTTGGAGCGAAAAACCAACACTGCTCATCCCCATGATTCTCAGTAACATCAGAAACGTTGAGCCTCATGCGGGCACGCGGAAATACGAACAGGGCCGGCAGCAAGCTTTGAAAAAAGAACAAGAATTATTGGATCGATTGAAGCAATTGCCGGAGGGTAAACAAAAAGCCGAACAGGCCAAACGAATGATCAGCCTGATCCGGGATTTGGGCGGTTATCGTGAATATCCAAAATACAGCATCGTTAACCGCTACTTTATTTACAAGCAGGCTTTATTGAAAGAAGCCGAAAAGCTCGTCCAAGCGAACGTCCTGCATGAAAAAGAGGATGCCTACTATCTCACTTTTGAAGAATTTCGCGAAGCCGTACGTACCCGAAGCCTTGAGGCGCATATCATCGGCAGACGCAAGGACGAGCACAAATGGCATGAAAAACTAACGCCGCCACGCGTGATCACGTCGGACGGTGAAATCGTTACCGGACGCTACCAGCGCGGGAATCTTCCGGCCGGCGCTTTGGCCGGCCTGGCTGCTTCGCCGGGTGTTGTGGAAGGACGGGCACGGGTTATCTTAAACATGGAAGAGGCTGATCTGAATGAAGGAGATATATTAGTCACTTCATTTACTGATCCCAGCTGGACACCTTTGTTTGTAGTTATAAAGGGATTGGTCACCGAAGTCGGCGGCCTGATGACCCATGGAACTGTAATCGCCCGTGAATACGGCTTGCCGGCAGTGATAGGCGTGGAAAAGGCCACCAAGCTGATCACAGACGGGCAACGAATCCGCGTGCACGGAACCGCGGGTTATGTGGAAATCTTATAATTGTGAAGATATTAAATTTAAAATTGTGACGCCCGCCGGCGTACGTCATTTTATCCCAGGTAAATCATTATGATTTAATCCGTGCAATCTGCGCCATCGTGGATTAGGATGTTTATTTTTTCGGTCCTGGAAAGATCCTCCGCAGTTTACACGGATGACACAGATTAAAGTTAAACCCCAAAAAAGCGAGTTAAGCCAGGTCTTCTTTTTTATAAACGCCCTTCCTTGAGCAAGGGCGGATTTTACCGATGATAATTTAGGGTAAAAAGAACGGGGAAGGAGAAGAAATGGCTAACAAAACCGCTATTGTATGCAATAGTGCCGAGGCCAAAAGTGTTTTTGCCACCTTGATATTTGGTTCATCTGCCGCAGCTTTAGGCAATGAGGTGATCCTGTTTTTCGGTGTAAGTGCGGCGAGAATCCTAAAAAAAGGGGAACTCGAAAAAATAAATACCAAAGACATGCCCGATGCCGTGGAGTTGTTTGGAATTATCAGAGAATTAAAGAGCAAGATCTACTTATGCTCATTGGCGTTGGAGGATAAGACCTTGAAAAAGGAAGATCTGCTGGAAGATGTGGAAATCACTGGTGCCATATCGTTTATGAGTGAAATCCAGGATGCAAAAATAACCTTATCTTTTTAGCTTCCTTGTTTGAATGATTGAATTTTGGCCAAGGCCCGGGCCTGTAATCCCGGCCGGTCCTGGTAGTTGAGCACAAGATGATTGAAATAACGCAGGGCTGTATTGGGTTCCCGGCGTTTTTCATAAAGCAGTCCCAGATAATAGAGCACCAAACTTGCGATGGTCCGGTTTTGCAGATACTTCTGGTAAAGGACATTAAAAAGATGAAGTGCATTTTCCGGGTTGGCCTTCAGGCATTGGGCCAGAAG
>CAYVTN010000328.1:0-3659 GCA_964454395.1 uncultured bacterium
TAGTTAACAATTAAGATGCGACCTCAGTGTTATCCTGGCATTTCTACCACGACTCTAATGTAATGAATATATACTAAACATGGAAAATTTCTATGTTCAACTTAAATTTGCTAATATCCATAAATCAGTAAGGAGCATCATCGGTGAAACATTATTCCTTATTATTAGTGTTCTGTATCAGCCTGATTAATGTATCGTTTAATATTGTTTCTGCCCGGGCTTCGGAAGAATCCGCTACAAAAGCCATTGAAAGTCAGATTCTTGAACAGCTTGGAGACGGCTATGATCTGGATAGCTGGGAAGTCGTCGCGGTAGAGGAAACGAATAAGGGACAGGCCACCATTAAAAAATCCACTATAAGAATCAAGGCCGTGGCCAAAGAAACACGCAATAAACTTGAGTTTCAGGGATTTTTGATCCAGATGGACATACCCGGCCTGCCGCAGCAGATGCCCCCTAAGGTGGTTATCGTTCCCGGCCAGTTGGTGGGACGATCCGCAAGCAGTGCGCCTTCAGATGCACAATCTGCGGTGCAGAAAACACCGAAAAACCAGCCGCCGTCCCATGCCACAGCGGCAATTGAACCGGCTCCTGTGGCAACTGAGCCGGTACCCGCAGAGCAGGGAGATTTTAATGCACTGCTGGCTGTGTATAAGGATGCCGGTGAAGTATGGGGTACGAATACAGCACGCCAACAAGCAGGGATGCCGGTCATTTTGCGTAATCTAAATCTGACGGACGACAAGACATTGGCGGGGACGATTTATTATCCCTTTCAGGAACTGGCCAACCCATTTACCATGAAAAGCCTGGGCGGGATGATTTCAATGGAGGTCAAGGCGGCCACCCCGGCGGACCAGGGGACAAAGCGGGACACATTGTCATGCCGGGCGCAAGGTGAAGAATTAATCGCTGAGTCCATTCGCGTTTCCCGTTCCGGAATGCGCCTTGCATTGACCGCTGAACAAAACTCGAAATTGAAAAAGCAATTCGAAAAGCAGATTTATCCTTTTAAGGCTGGCGTTAATGCTAAAAACTGCTTTTTTATTGGTGGGAAAATTTTAAACGTCGATACATTGGAAGAGGTCAGTCCATCATGGGTTCGATCTGACTGTGCCATTCGGATAAAAAACATGCCCGGCCGCTTCATATCCGCAGAACTGGGGGCAGGCCGACTTTGTACATTACCGGCGCATCAGGTCAAAACGGTTGAGCCCAAGGGGCGTAAGCCGATTGAACCGCTAAGCGTTTATAAAGAGAATGCCTGGGTGTCGAATGATTTAAGTGAATATGTTGTCTTGAAGGAGGGAGATGTTTGGCATGGCAAAATGGACTGGAAAAACAATACAATCAAGCAAGAGAGAAATGTCACCCATCTGGGAATGCTCAACTCGTTGGAGCCTATTGCCTGGTATCAAAACGACTTTTATTTTTATAACAGGTCCGGTACGGACAAGCCCATTCTGCGCATCAACATGAAAACCGGCGATATTGAAGAGATGGAAGAGACAAAAGCACTGCAAAGGGCTTCCCTGGTTAGTCCGGACGGCAGATTTATTTTTTTCAGTGACGGAAGGGGCAGATATTTGCCTGGCACTGTTGAAAGCCTGCTCCATGTGTATGACTGCAAGACGCGCCAAACCTTTACCATGGATGCGACAATTGATGAGCATCGGTATACCGGGAAGATGAAAGAATATCCACAGCCAGTGAAGATTGCACCCCGAGAGTGGCTTTCGGACAGCCTCTTCATCACCAATATCGGCTGGTATGACCTGAAAAAAAGGGAGCGGACCCTTTTCATTGAAAAGCGGGGCATTATACGTGACCGGCCTGAGCACTACTACAAGGTCATCAATTACAACTTTTTGCCGGTACCCGAATATGTTGATATTATAGTGCAATCCTACATTACAAAAGGGAAAAAAGAGTTCAACCGGCGATATCTCATCAACCGGACAACACCGGACGCCATTGAATTGCCCATGGAGTTCGCAAGAGGGCGAAACGGCAATTCCTATATCACATGGATCGATGAAAACAGATATGTGTTTTCAAAAAAACGAGGATCTCTGAAGGATATCGGTACCTGGCTTTATGATCTGAGAACCAATACCCATCAGCGATTGACGCCACTGTTCAGCAATGAGGTGGTCAATGCGTATAATTACTGCATGATGCCGGTGCAGAAGGGTTGCTGGTCGTTCCCCTTTTATTTTTATAATCAACATCTCGTCTTTGCCGATAAAGAACGGATTGTTTTTGGCGTAAAAAAGGGCAACACATCAAAACTGGTCAGCGTACCCCTGAATGGAGGGGATATCGCTGAAATAGATCTGGACCGTCGGTTCCAGCGGATGAAAAGAATTTTACCCTTTTCCATAGAACTGCCGATTGAAAATTAAGAATCTGTTTCATAAATCTATTACGCGAAGGCATTAGCTTTAGAAAATTTAAAACAGGAGGCCATCGGAAATGCTCTTCTCCATAAAAAGGACCTTACCTATTTTATCCTCGCCATTGATGGGGGAGGACCATGGTGGGGGTGAAAAAGGCTTAAGCTAATGAAATTCTTATCACGGAGGTCAAGATGCGTTTGTCTTTCATAGTACTATGTGTTTCACTGGTCATGTTTCTTGCGTCACCTGCTCATGCCGGTATGTTTGACAAAATCCTGAATAGTGTAAAGGAATCACCAGGCGCCGTTATTGATGCCGTTGATAAGGCCATTGACAATCAGAAGCCATCCCCGGCCAAAGAAACCACCCCTGTTGAAGCACCGCTCAAACCAGCGGCCAAGCCGGGAAAAACCACTGATCCTGTCCTGGTAATAAATATTCAAACCCGATTGAATCAATTGGGCTATGGTACAGGCAGTCCGGACGGCATCTGTGGCGGTAATACGCGAAAGGCAATTCAAGATTTTGAATGGCAACAGGGCCTTGTTGTTACAGGTGAACCCACACCGTCCCTGTTGACCCTGTTGGACAAGGCGGTACAAGCCAAAACCAAATCCAATCCAGGCAGTCAGGCGCAAGTGCTCGCCAAGTCCGATGCAGGCAAATCAGTCTCAAAAGAACAAAAAAATGAGAAAGCCAAATCTTTGGCAGATGCCGAAGAAAGTAAAATAGTTTATGAAGAGTGTGTCAGCGATTTCAGAATGAGCTACCATGTGGACTGCGAGTGCCTGGCAGAAAAGGCTGCGGTGCTCCACGCACAAATAAATCCCGAATGGACCTTGAAGATGAGGATGAATGAGTATGTCATGAAAGTATCCCAGGACGGGAGTTGCCGCAACATACCCGCCGCCGAACGTCAGGAATATGCCAAATGTATGGGAGGCTCGGGTTTTGATTATCGGGGAATCCCCCAGGAAGATTACTGTGATTGCTATGCGAAGACCTGGGCAAAGCTTTATGGAGAACATGAAGGCAGGATAGATTCAAACATCAGGTCACGCATCAGCCTGAAAGCCCGAATGCATTGCTATAAGTCCTTGGCCGCCGCCGCCCAATAGTGGTTTATTGAACGCTTACTTTCCAATCATCTATATAGCCGCGGAAGTCTATTCGGCTTCAGGAATGGCAGGAATGGGGTCGGCAGCGAATGGGGTCAAACCTTGCATAGTGAATAAGCGTTGACAAATTTGGTCCTTGGTT
>CAYVTN010000329.1:0-3641 GCA_964454395.1 uncultured bacterium
GGCCAAAAACCGCCGCCGCGTTTCCGCACGCGGTTTGCTCCAGGCCATTATGGCCACCAAAGTGACGAGCACGACGGCCACGTTGGATAAAAGGAAGTGCCCTGTTCGCAGCCAGGACCCATGGCCGGCCAGGGATAAGGCATGATTCCACAGGGGCAGGCCCAGGCAGTTTTCGGGACTGGGAATGCCCACGGAAAGACCTGACAACAATACCGCATACAGCGCGATCCAGGCACCAAGCGCCATCCGGGAAAAGGGATCCCGGAAGCCAAGGCGGACAATGCCCTGCGGATGGCGCAGGAGATAAAGGCCGACCTGAACCATGGTGACCATCAGGGCCAGCACCATCAGGGCGCTTGCCACATCCGCGGCCGCGATGATGGGCGACACGGAGCCGAGAACAACCAAGGCGCCCACGGTGGAAACAACCGCAAGCAACACCATCGTCAGAAGCGGGGGCACCAGGAGCCAGGGCCGGGCACGGAACTTAAGCAGCCCGATAACGGCCAGGGAGATGACCAACAGGCCCACAATGACTGCGACAACGCGGTGAAGGTATTCGACGAAAGCCCCCAGTTCAGCCGGAGGCAGGATGCCGCCGAAGGTTGAAGGCCAATCAGGGATGGCCTTGGCGGCCCCCAAAAAGCTTACGGCGCCTCCCAATACAATAAGGATGCACACGCAGGCCAAGGCGATCGATGCCAGTACGGTGTAAGCTTTTAAAGGTCTCATGCTTGTAATGCCTCCTGTATTTTTCAATGCGGTTGCTTGGGCTTAATGCACCATATGATACATATCAAGATGATGCATAATCCACATGGAAGCGCCCACCAAGATGGTCAGAATAATCAGCGTATAAAAAAAGATGGTAAGTTTGAAGGGCTCGTCCGATGCCTTGTGAAGGCGAAGAAATAAGGTGAGGTGCACGGCCATTTGCGTTACCGCAAGGGCACTGATCACCACGATGGCCAGGGTTCCGGAAAGCACTTTATTCATTACCAGAATAAAGGGCACCACGGTCAGAAGAAGGGACAGAAGGTAGGCCATGGTGTAATCCCTGAGTTCGCCGGGTTGGGCGTGAAGAACCGGGTGATTATTCATTTAAAGTACCCCCATCAGATAGACAAAGGTGAAAAGGCATATCCAGATAATATCCAGAAAGTGCCAGAACAAGCCCAGCGTCTTTACTCGAATGCTGGTGGCCGGTGTAAGTCCTTTGACAACAAGCTGCACGGCCAGGACAGCCATCCAGAGGAGGCCCGCACTGACGTGAAGGCCATGGGTCCCCACGAGCGTGAAAAAGGCGGATAAAAAGGCGCTTGTCCCCGGTCCATGCCCGGCCGCCACCAAACCCGAGAATTCATGGATTTCCCCGGCCACAAAACCGGCTCCGAGCGCAAAGGTGATGGCCATAAAACCGATCAACCATCCGCGCCTGCCCTTGGCGGCCGATAGGGTGGCCAGTCCATAAGTAAAGCTGCTGGTCAGCAGGAAAAAGGTTTCCACCAGAACCCCCCGCAGATCAAAGACGTCCTTTCCGGTGGGCCCGCCTGCGTAATTCCGGGAAAGAACGGCATACGTCACAAACAAGGTTCCGAACAGCACCAAATCACTCATGATGTAAGTCCAGAAGCCAAATAACCGGGCGGAAGCAGCTTCTGCCCCCTCATAGACCGGCTCTTGCACTATTGAATTGCTCATGAATTCCTCTCTTTTCGCTTAATGCCCGGCCTGCCCCATCGAGGCGGCCAGGTCTTCCCGCCGGACTTCTTCAGCGCTTATGATTTTATAAATATGATCATTGGAGGTGCGGATGACCAAGGTTACGATAACACCGATCAAGCCGAAGATGGCGAGCCACCAGATCTGCCAGATCAGGGCAAATCCGGCTAGCAGGCTGAAGACGCCGATAAAAAAGCCGGCCGACGTATTACGCGGTTCCATGATGTCCTTATAGTTTTGCGGCGCTTTCTCTTGGCCGCTGCGCTTCGTCGCCCAAAACGCATCGCGTTCGGTGACCGTGGGAATAACGGCAAAATTGTAACTCGGCGGCGGTGAAGGCACGGACCATTCAAGGGTGCGGCCGTCCCAGGGGTCTCCCGTGAGATCGCGGTTTTGTTTGCGCTGGCGTATGCTCACGATCAATTGAAGGGCCAAGGTAAGTAAGCTGAGCGCAAAAACGGCCACGCCAAAAGCCGCGATCCAGAGCAATGGCCGCCAGGCGGGATTTTCCGTATAACTGAGCCGCCGGGTCATGCCCATAAACCCCAGAATATACATCGGTCCAAAGGTGAGAACAAATCCGCTGGCGAACAGCCAGAAGGTTGATTTGCCCAGGCGTTCATGAAGCTTAAACCCAAAGGCCTTCGGGAACCAGTAGATGAAACCGGCCATGGCGCCAAAGACAGTACCGCCGACGATCACATTGTGAAAGTGAGCAACCAAAAACATGCTGCCATGAAGCACGAAATCAGCGGGCGGCATGGAGAGCATCATGCCCGTCATGCCGCCGATGGTAAAGAGCACCATAAACCCGAGCGTCCAGAGCACAGGCGTATGATAGCGGAGCCTGCCCCGAAACATGGTAAACAACCAATTTAATATCTTCACGCCCGTGGGGATGGCGATCAGCATGGTCGAGATGCCAAACACGGCGTTTACATTGCCGCCGGCGCCCATGGTAAAAAAGTGATGAACCCAAACCGAATAGGAAAGCACCACGATGGCCAGGGTGGCCAGCACCACTGATTTGTAGCCAAACAATGGGTTGCCGCTGAAGGTGGCTGAAGTCTCGGCAAACACCCCAAAAGCAGGCAGGATCAGGATATAAACCTCAGGATGGCCCCAGGCCCAAAAGAGGTTCACATACATCATGGCGTTGCCGCCAAGCGCATTGGTAAAGAAGTGCATGCCCGCATTCCGGTCCAGAGCCAAAAGGCCCAGGACCACGGTGAGCACGGGAAAAGCGCCAACGATCAATACGGAACTGAAAAAAGCCGTCCAGGTGAAAACGGGCATCTTCATCAACGTCATCCCCGGTGCGCGCTGCCTCAGAATGGTGACCAAAAAATTGATGCCCGTGAGCAGGGTTCCAATCCCCGATATTTCAACACTCCAGATGTAATAATCGACCCCCACGCCCGGGGAAAACCCGATTTCCGTGAGGGGGGCATAGCCGGACCATCCGGCTTGGGAGAACTGCCCAATGCCCAGGGAAAGGTTGGCAAGCACGGCGCCCACCACAAACAGGTAAAAGCTGATGGAATTCATAAAGGGAAAAGCCACGTCGCGGGTGCCGATTTGCAGGGGCACCACAATATTAATCAGGCCGATCAGGAATGGCATGGCCATGAACAGAATCATGATGGTGCCATGAGCGCTGAACACCTGGTTGTAAAGCTCGGGACTGAAGGGTCCCTGGCCCGGGCCAAAGGCCACGGCCTGCTGGGAGCGCATCATGACGCCGTCAATAAAAGCACGCAGGCCCATCATGCTGGCCACCACGATATACATGATGCCGATTTTTTTGTGATCCACCGAGGTCAGCCATTCTTTCCACAGCCAGGTCCACTTGCGCAGGAAGGTGATCAGAAGGGCCACGGCGATGACGGCCAGCACGAGAAATATAAAAGCACCAAATG
>CAYVTN010000330.1:0-3637 GCA_964454395.1 uncultured bacterium
GATGAATGGGACATAAAATAATAAAATTCAACTCGTATCAAATTCCCTGCGGCTTGCCGCAGGGAATTTGATCGCAAGAAATTAGATTTTGTGCCGGCAAGATCTGCGTTTTTCCACCTCCACCGGGGCTAACCCTCAAGGTTCAAAACATGACTCATATGATACAGTCCCGATGTTTTGGCGCTGAGCCAATAGGCAGCCCTGACCGCGCCTTGGGCAAAGGTATCGCGTGAATGGGCCTGATGCTTTAATTCCAGCCTTTCCCCGGGCCCGGCAAACAAAACCAGATGATCGCCTACAATATCACCTGCCCTCAGGGCGTGGATGCCGATCTCGTCTTTAGGTCTGGGCCCGATCAAGCCTTCCCGGCCATGTTGTGCGGCTTCCCCCGGATCCAGTCCTTTGGCCTCGCAGACACGTTCCAGCAGGGTTAAAGCGGTTCCTGAAGGCGCATCTTTTTTCATATTATGATGAGCTTCCACGATTTCCACATTATAGTCATCACCCAATACCTTGGCTGTTTGGGCAACCAATGCCCAGAGCAAGTTGATGCCCGTGGAGAAGTTGGTGGCATAAACCATGGGAATGGATTGGGCGGCTTTTTGCATGCTGTGATGCTGTTCCGGCGAAAGCCCGGTGGTTCCAATGACCATGCCCTTGCCTTTGGCCACGGCCAAAGCGAGGGTATGCATGGTCGCCTCCGGGGCGGTGAAATCTATGATCATGTCGCACTGGCCCATGGCCTGCTGTTGATTTTCATCAAGTGCAACACCAGCGGCTTCCAACCCGGCTATAGTGCCTGCATCCTGCCCTATCAAGGGATGACCCTTCATCTCCCAGGCTGATCCCAGTGTCAGCTGGGGATGCTCCATCACCTTGCGAACCAAGGCTCGTCCCATTCTGCCGGCAGCGCCGGCAATCCCGATTTTTGTCATGTCAACCTCCTAAACAGGTCAAGTTGGAAAAACATCTTTTCCCACAAAGCCCTCAGAGATCACAAAGGAAAAGCAAGGCCTATATTTTCTTGGCCTTTCTCAGTGCTCTCCGTAAACTCTGTGAGATATTTTTCTATTTGGCAGGCTTCAATGAGCTACGCAACATGCGCAGATCTTGGTGGCGCACTATCTGACAACGGGTTATTACAGCAATCCCAATTGCCGCATCTCCTGTTCCAGGACTTTAACCGTGGCTGCTGTCGGTTCCACCAGCGGCAGACGCAGCTCGCCGTTGCACAACCCCAACAGGGCGGCGGCCTTTTTTACAGGACCGGGGCTGCTTTCCAGGAACAAGGCCTTAACCATGGGCAACAACTGCTCGTGCAAACTTAAAGCTTCCTGCCGGTGGCCGTCATTCCATGCCTGCACCAAGGCTTTGGTTTGCCGGGGCGCAATATTGGCCAGCACAGAAATCACACCTGCGCCGCCCACGGACATCACGGGCAGGGTAAGCGCATCGTCTCCGCTCAGGATGGCCGCTTTTTCCCCGATCATGCTGTGCAGCCGGCTGATTTGTTCCAAATTGCCGGAAGCTTCCTTAACCCCCACCATGAGCGGGCAGGCTTGGGCAATACGGGCCACGGTTTCAGGCAGCACGTTGATACCGGTTCTGCCCTGGATATTGTAAAGAATGAAAGGGAAATCGGTTTTTTCGGCAATGGTCATGAAATGGCGGTACACGCCTTCCTGAGTGGGTTTGTTGTAGTAAGGCACCACGGACAGGGAAGCATCGGCGCCGGCGGCTTTGGCGGCATTGGTCATGGCAATGGCTTCGGATGTGCTGTTCGAGCCCGTACCTGCAATCACGGGAACGCGCTTGTTGACTTGGGCCACGGTGATATCGATCACCTGATGGTGTTCCTCGTTGGACAGGGTGGCCGATTCTCCGGTGGTGCCGCAGGGCACGATCACGTCGGTTCCGTTTTCGATTTGAAAATCGATCAATTTTTTCAGAGCTGCTTCATCAACACGATCACCTTTAAAAGGGGTGATCAAGGCTACCATGGATCCTGTGTACATAATTGTCCTCCTCGTTCTTATACTAAGCTGGCAGAGCCGGAATAAAAAATCTGTCTCACGCAAAATGAGGTTAACGGCACTCCCTATAATCCTGTCTTCCTGCACTTAAATTACCCTGCGGCAAGCCCCGGGGAATTCTGGGAACGTATTAAAAGCTTTTATTCACAGGGAACCCGACTCTACTTAAACCCCGGGGGCTGGAGGTGAAAAGGCCCTGGCTTCAGGACTGCCCTCGCCCCAATAAATCAGGCGTGCTTCTCCTTTTTGCCGCAGCAGGGTGGTTTGCCCCTTATCCCCGGCCACGGTCATTTCCAAAACCGATCCGCTTCTGGTAATGGCTTTGACAGGGCTTTGCACCAGCCCTTTGCGGATGGCCACCAAGGCGGCTGCCGCAGCGCCGGTGCCGCAAGCCAGGGTTTCGCCCTCCACGCCCCGTTCGTAGGTCCTGATCTTAAAGGTATGATCATCCACGATTTCAATAAAATTGGCATTCGTGCCATGAGGGCAGAACCGGGCATGGGTTCTGATGAGACGCCCCAAGCGCTCCACGTCAATCGCCTCCACTGCAGGCACCACCTGGACTGCATGGGGTACGCCCGTATCGGTCATGTCAAGACTCACTGTTTGGCCTTCGATGGGCAGGGTCACCGGAACAGGCGCGGTCCGCGGTGGGATAAGCTTTAAATCCACTTGGCTGCCCGAGGCCACTGCCTGATACCGCCCGGAAGGTGCCACAAATTCCATGGATTGACCGTCAGGCACAAGCCCCAGCAGCACCGCAAAGCGGGCAATGCACCGTCCCCCATTGCCGCACATGGCAGCCCGGGAACCGTCGGCATTGAAATAAGCCATGGCAAAGTCAGCCTCGTCCGTCCCGGACAACAACATCAGACCATCGGCGCCCACGGATAAACGGCGGGTGCATAGTTGCCTGATTAATGATGTATCTTGGCCGTCGAATTGTCCCCGGCGGTTGTCAATGACAATAAAGTCATTGCCCGCGCCGGACATCTTGGCAAAGGTGAATGTGTTCATGATTTTTTTCCTGCTTCGATTTCCAAGGCCAGTAAATCATCCATGGTTTCCCGTTTTCTAATCACTTTAACCTTGCTGCCGTCAACCATGACTTCAGCCGGTCTGGGCCGGGAATTGTAATTGGAGGCCATGACCATGCCATAGGCGCCGCAACTGCGCACGGCCAGAAGATCGCCGGCCTGGAGCGGCGGCAAATGCCGGTCTTTGCCCAAAAAGTCACCGGATTCGCATATGGGACCCACGACGTCGGTCAAAGTCTGGGACCGGGATTTTTTTTGTTTCACCGGCACAATATGGTGATAAGCGCCGTAAAGACTGGGACGGATCAAATCATTCATGCCGCCGTCCACAATGGCAAAGGATTTGAGATGACCCTTTTTAACATATTGCACCGTTGCTACCAGGATGCCGGCATTGCCCACAATAAACCGCCCCGGCTCCAATATCACCCGGCAGCCCAGAGGCTTGAGCAAGGGGATGACGGCTTGGGCGAATTCATCGGCGGTTTGCGGGCGCTCTTCATTGTAGATAATGCCCAGGCCGCCGCCGATGTTGAAGTATTGAATATCTATGCCTTGGCCGCGCAC
>CAYVTN010000331.1:0-3633 GCA_964454395.1 uncultured bacterium
TAAGCTTTTAGCCCAGGGGCATCCTACCTGGGTCATGTGCCGGCCCGGAACCCTGGTGGAGGAGCTTTCGCGCCGGTGGAACATTCCCACCGTGCCCACCGGCATGGACTGGTATTTTAATCCGCTGGACATTTTAAAAACAGCCCGCTTTTTAAGACGGGAAAAGATCCAGGTCATTCACGCCCATTGGTCCAAAGATTTGTCCAATCTTATTCTTGCCGCCGGTTTGGCCGGCGATATTCCCTTGGTGTTGACCAAGCATGTTTATGCCACTGAAGCCAAACACGATCCTTTTCACGATTGGGTTTACCGTCATGTGGACGTGGTGATCGGCATTTCCCATCTGGTATCCAAAAATATAGAAAAAACCGTCAGAATTAAAAAAGAGAAAATTGTGACGGTGTACAATGGCATTGAGCTGCAGACCCATTGGAATCCAAGCATGAAGGAATTGCACGACTTGAGGGCGGACTTGGATCTGCCGGCGGGCACGCCTATGCTGGGTTATGTGGGCCGATTGAACCAGGGCAAACAGCCCCATCTGGTAGTGGAAGCTTTCCGGCGTTTGGCCGGCCGGTTTCCGGCCTGGCACCTGGTCCTGGTGGGCAAAGCCGTGGGCGAGCGGGAAGAAGCTTATGCAAAGGAACTAAAACAAAAAGTGGCCCGGGCGGGATTAGGCGGGCGGGTGCATTTTATGGGCTATCGCACCGACATGCCGTCGGTCATGCATTCCTTTGATGCCTTGGCCTGCGCCTCCAAATTTGAGTCTCTGGGCATGGTGGTGGTGGAGGCCATGGCCATGGAAAAACCGGTGCTTGGCCCCAAAAGCGGGGGCATTCCCGAAATCATCGCAGACGGCCGCTGCGGCTATCTTTTTACGGCCGATGATGCGGACGATCTGGAGAAGAAGATGCAGGCCCTGTTGGCTGATCCGGGGAAAGCCCGCGATATGGGCAGGGCAGGCCGGGAAATCGTGCTGGAGAAATTCAACCTTGATTTAATGGGACGGCGTATCACCGACATTTTCCGGCCTCTGTTAAAAGCAGGATGAAAACCCGGATGGACTTGTTCCCGGACAACTCTTGCAATGGTTTTAAGCAGCCGGTTAAGTAACTACTCAGGTCGCTTGCGTATCCAAACTGGTCCAAGTGCGCTATCCACGCTCAATATGTTCGAAATGACCTGAGTAGTTGCCCGGTAAAATAAAATAAGGGGAAATGCGTTCTGATGGTTTGGAAAAGGCTTGGCGGTATTTTGGTATTGGCTTTTCTGGTGTTGACGGGATTTCTGTATGTTTGGCGATTCGTGCGCTATACGGTGTCCGCCCCGGTCAGAGGCGAATATTTAACCGTGGATAACCAATCATTATATATTACCGATCAAGGCAGCGGCAAACCGGTGGTCTTTTTGCCGGGCTTTATATTTCATGGCGATGCCTATTTTAACGTGGTGAAAAATCCCCCCAAAGGCTTTCGTTACATTACCCTCGACTGGCCGGGCCAGGGCTATTCCACGCGCAGAGGCGATAGGCCATCCACGCCGGTTAACCTGGCCTTGTTGGTCAAACTGCTGGCCGATAAAATGGAATTGGGCCCAATAACCTTGGTGGGGTTTGATTTGGGCGGCGGCGTGGCCATGGTATGCGCGGCCCGCAATCCTAAATTGGTGCACGGACTGTTTTTGATTGCGCCCGATTCCTCGGAGGGCGAAGCTTCTTCCGCGATGGGACCATGGTGGCACTGGCCGGTTGTCAATGTGCTCTGGGCCAGCTACCGCCTGGACCGCGGGTTTATCCGTGATCTGGTGCATCAAGCCTGGGCCGGAGATAATGATCAATGGGGCCGTTTTGTGGAACGCTATTATCAACCGCTTGATTTTGAAAACGGCAGGACAAATTTCCTCGCCGGCCACCTTGCCCGGCGGCAATTTTATTATCTGCCCTATGAAGAGAGACTGGATGTCAAAACCATGATTCTGTGGGGTGGCCAGGACCGTATCAATCCTCCCGGGCACGGCCGGGCTTTAACCAAGTTGTTGCACCATGCCACGATGGTAACGCTGCCCGGCGCCGGGCACCTGATCCAGGATCAAATGCCGGAAAAAGTAAGCCAACAACTTCTGAAATTTTTAAAAACCGTGGATTACGGAAAAAGGTTGCCGGGAAATGACTAAACCCGGACCGGCCGGCGCCCAGTTGCAGGCCTGGGAGAAAGAATACACGCAAACCCATTCCATCGGATCCACCACCAACACCCATGCCGAACATTGTATTGCCTGGTTTCGCCAATGGCTGGCCGGCCAGGGCTGTCGCGGGGGCCGCCTCCTGGATGTGGGTTGTGGCTTGGGACGCAACAGCATGCCTTTCCTGAAACATGGCTGGCGCGTATGGGCCCAGGATGCAGTGGCCCGGGCCTTGGGCACCTTTCAGCACCGTGCCCGGGGTTATGAGAAGCAGCTGACGCTGGTTGAACGCTCCCTGGCCCTCTCTCTGCCATATGAAAATTATTTTTTTGATGCAGCCCTTGAAATTACGGTGGCGGATAATTTGGTTGCCCCCGGGGCCCAAAAGCGCCTGTGGCGGGAATTGAGCCGTGTGATCAAACCGGATGGTTACCTGCTCACCTATTATTTTACCGAAGAGGACGGTTTTTACGGACGGTTATTGCAGAAAAGGCCCGCGTCCTCCGCAACACCGGTCGTTGCCGACCGCCAAGGCCACATGCTGTTCCGGTTTTATAATGCCGCCGGCATTGTGAACGGATCGGATGGTTTGTTTCAGGTTTGGGAAGCACGGCACTACCGTTATCCCGGCCCCATGCATGGCAGGCGCTACACCAGGGATTTGGTGGCGGTTATTCTAAAACGCGTGAAAGGGGCCAAGATGCATGGCTGACTTGACGGATAAAACCATCATCATCACCGGTGCCAGCAGAGGCATTGGTGCGGCTTGCGTGGCAAGCTGTCTTGAGGCCGGCGCCCGGGTGGTGGCGGTGGCCAGACATATGGAGAGGTTGCAGGACCTGCAACAGCTTGACAGGGGGGATGGACGCCTGCTGCTTTCTTCCTGCGACATGAGCCAAGAGCAGGAAGTGGAAGCCTTGTTTCAGACCGTGCTTCACACCGCCGGAGGGCTGCACGGGCTGGTCCAAAGCGCCGCAGTTTTTGAAAGCGCCCCTCTGGAGGATATGAGCCTGGACATGTGGCAGGAGGTGTTGGCCGTCAATCTGACCGGCGTTTTTTTAGGCCTGCGGACTGCCTTGCGTCATATGGATCAGCACGGTTCCATTGTCAATCTGGGCTCCCTTTCTGGCGTGCCGGGTGTCAAAAAATTTGCGGGATTTGCAGCCTATAACACGAGCAAGTACGGTGTTTGGGCGCTGACGGAATGTGCGGCCCTTGAGGCCAAAGCCAAAGGCATCAGGGTCAATGGCGTGGCCCCGGGAGCTGTGGACACTGCCATGCTTCAAAAAGCCGCGCCCGGCCTGGCCCCCGCCATGAGTCCGGAAGAAGTGGCCAGGGTGGTGCGCTTTTTATTAAGCGATGAGAGCAGGGCCGTCAACGGTGAACAGATTGTGCTCTTCGGCCATCCCGAGGGGCCCTGGAAGCGGGGTGGATGACCATGATGCTGATCAC
>CAYVTN010000332.1:0-3596 GCA_964454395.1 uncultured bacterium
TCGAGCTCTTCCATGGCCTCAAACCCGCTGGTGGCGGTCTTCACATCATAGCCTTCCACGGATAGGCTCATTTTAACGAGACGGGCTATCGACGGTTCATCATCAACCACCAAAATTTTTTTACCCATGGTCATTTACTCCTCGCGCTTCGTTTGCCGCTTTTCCTGGTCTTGCCCATAGCGGCCAAGGCATTATTGATTTCACCTTTCATTTGCTCCGTCAAGGCTGGATCAGCGGAGGCGCTCAACCGGCGCAAGGAGCGGGCCGCGGCATCAGCCACGCGCTTTTCTCCGTCCCGTAAACCTTCGATGATCAGTTCCAGGGTCAAGGGATGGACTTTTTCTCCCAGGGCAAAAAACATGCTTTCTCTCTGAAAAGGATCATCGGCCTTGATCATTTGACCAATATAATCCAAGGCTCTTTCCGCGTCAATGTCCAATAGTTGAACCACGGCCAATGACCGTTCTTTGTAATTACCACTCTGAATAACCGCTTCCAAGTCCCCGCCCGGTTGGATGCCCGGCGCTTCGCCGGCCTGGGGCGGTGTGCCGGTGCTTTGATTGGCCGGCGCGGGCGCCGAAGCCTCCGGTTGGGAATTTGGCGCCACTGGCGGTGTTTGACCCGGCATGGGAGGCTGATTGGGCGCGCCATAGAATCCGCCCATTAATTGCGCCTGGGGCGCCACGGCGGGATTCAAACGATAGGCACTGCCCATCATGTTGCCGCTGCCCAACATGCCGTAGGTGGAGGCTCCCGGCAGACCGGCCATGTCCCTGACCATTTTAAGCATTTCCTGTTGGTATTTCATAATGATTTCTTCCCGCTTGGAACGCATGCGCTTCACGATCAAGTAGAAAATATAAGCCAAAACACCCAACAACCCAAGGCCGATGATAAAGCCATAAATAACCATGCGCTGCTGAAAGGACACATCACCCAGGACATTTTTAAACTGGCTGTCCAGGCGATTCATAAAATTTTTCCGGTCCTGTTCCGATTGATAATAGAGATTTTGAATTCGCTCCAAGGGTGCCATATACTGTTCCATTTGTTTTTCCTGGCTCTTGGTAAACATGGCCATAAGGTTGGTCATGGCCGCAACGTTTTTGGCGTATTGCTCCATAATAGGCGAATCGCCACTGGGCTCACGTCCATCCTCCACCGTGTCCTGGTTAGTGTAGCCCCGACCATTGCCTAAGACTGGTCCGGAATCAGCGTTTTGCTTACGCTGGTTCCGACCTGTCGGAACCGTGGATAAAACCACGCCCCCTTCGGCTCTGGTTGTATCTTCGGCTTCTTTTTTCAACAGTTCCTGCTGCATGCCTTTGGGGATGAGCATGACCCGGTTTTTCTTGTCCTGCGGGGCCACCTGCTTGGCGACCAATTCATACATCTGGCGCACCTGTTTATTGTCCGGATCCATGTTGTAGGCCTGGGAAAGATATTTATAGGCCGTCTTGTATTTTTTGGCCAAAAACAAGCGGCTGCCCCGTTCCACCAGGATTTTCAGAAGAAAGACCTTGGCCTGGTTGTTGGTGGGGCTGTATTGCAGGGACTGGTTGAGCAGTTTGATGGCCCGGTTTGAATCCCCTTTTAAATACTGCTGAATGGCTTGGTCAAAGGCGTAGGCTGAACGGCCTTCCGGCGTATCCCCCGCCCCGGCCATGGTCACATGCAGACTGCCGAAACAAAGAACAAATAAAATACCAGCTATTCGAAACCACGGTTGATTCATGGCCGAACCTCCTTGGGGGATACTCCGCCCAGTTCTTCCCTTTCATCCGGCGTAAGCGGCACGCCGTCCTTGTTCACTTGCGGGCTCTCCTCTTCAGGACTTGCCTGCGGTGTGCTGTCCAGCATCTGCAGAACAGTTGCCAGTTTTTCTTTCAATTCGTTGGCCCGTATATTTTTAGGATCAATCAGCACCGCTTGTTCCACAATCTTCAGCGCTTCCTGATAGCGGCTGTGAGTGAATTGAGTTTCGGCTTTTTCCAATAATGCCTTGACCTTATCGTCTTTGGCTTTTTCGATGGATGTGCCCAGCCCAACGGAAGCGGTGATAAAATGGGTCAAGCCGAAGACCCCCATGCTTTCCACGGCATAGTCCAGGGCATAAGCACCGAGATGAACACCCAGGCCGGCCTGAAAACCGTCGCTGTCATAACCCAGCTTATAACCGCCGCGCAACGCAAGCATATGGGCAAAGCAATATTCCAGGCCCACGTTGGCTTTCACGGTGCTGTCCATTGACTGCACCACATCCACCGCAGCGGTCAGGCGGTGGTCCGGCGCCACCTCATAATAGTACTGGGTGCCAAGCCTTCCGATCATGGGCAGGTTCTCCGCCGCCTGGTCAAAGCCGGATAAATAACCCATATTTTGCAGCGACAGGCCAACGGTCCAATGATCCATCACTTCCATGATCAACCCTATATCCGCCGCCACACCGGCGGCGCTCAATCCCGCCAACTGGCGGTAAAGCACTTTAAGATTGGCCCCGGCATAGATAGGACCAAGCCCGACAAGCGGCGAGATATCCCGGGCATAGGAAAGTTGCAGTCCCATGTCATAAGCATTCAAGGGTTCCGTATCCAAACCGTTCACGTCCCGTCCGGGAATGCCGGGCATATGCAATCCAAATACACCCACCCCTAACGTACCCAATTCCAAAAAGGGTTGGATAAAATTGACCGCTTCCATCCGGGTCTCGGCAATCCAGTTAAGATGGGTGGCCGAAAGTTGAGCCATGGGCATCAGCGCCAATCCAGCGGGATTATAATAGGCGGCATTGGGATCGCCCAACCTGGCGGTTACGGCTTCGCCCATGCCCGTGGCCAGAGCGCCTTTGTTCACTTTCAGGTAATCAGCCGCCGTGGTGCCGCGGTCACTGGACCACAAGGCGGTTTGTACCAGCATGCTCAAGGCGAGGAACGTGACCAGTCTTTTCATCGTATCACCACCACCTTCTTGATTTCCCGGTAACTGCCAATCCGGTAAACCGCCATGTAAACGCCGCTGCCCACCGTGCGTCCGCGCTTGCCGGGTGTGCCGTTGTCGCCGTACCATTTGGCCTGGTGCGCGCCGACTCCGGGCTTGCCATCGACCACCACGGCCACCAGCTCACCGGCCAGGTTGTACATTTTGATGGAGACGTCCTCATCTTTGGCCACGTAATAATCAAAGGTGGTGTAGCCCTGTTGGGACAATTTCAGGGGATTGGGATAATTCTGACGCATTGAATTAACGGGCTTTAAAACGGTCCACTGTGCCGTACCCGATTGCGCTCCATTGGCCGCCATGGCTCCGGTCTCGGCATCCCCGGAAATGGTGCCATCCACGGTAACGGCGCCCAGCGGCGCCTCCTTGCCGATATCCACATAAAACTCAAGGGTAAAGGAACTCTGGGGCCCGACCACATTGGGATTGTCCGGCGCGGAAATCACGGTGAATCCCGTCTGACTGTGGTTGAAGGTTAAATTGGCCGCTGTTATGGTCACGGACATGAGGCTGGTGTTGCGCGCTTCCATGGTCACTGGGATCGCTTTTTGTCCTTGATAAACCCGGCCGGCACTGCTGGACACGCGGTCAAGATTGAT